>JBIOWR010000114.1:0-3260 GCA_044868775.1 Actinomycetota bacterium | reverse complement strand
CCCGGGGCTCACCTTTGCGCTACACCCGAGACTTCTTCGCAGCGCCGCGCGCGTTCGTGTTCGTGCGGCGCCCCGTCTTTCCCGCCAGCGCGCGTGACCCGCGGCGGGTGCGTCGCGGCGACGGCTTCGTTTGCTCCGCGAATCTCGACACGTATTCGTGCTCGAGCTCGAGCATGCGATCGGTATGCGTTCGAAACGCGCTCTGACTCCCGTCGACGAGCGTCTCCCAGCGTGTCTCGTATAGGTGACTCAGCTCGCGCTGCAGATCGTCGTTGTCGAGCTCGCGCGCAGGAACGCCGAACTTTCTCCTCGGCATGGGGAACCTCCTCGCGTTGTCCCCTTACGGCGGCTTGCTACCCTCGCCGCACGCGAGGCAAACGGCAGAGTGTCAGACGGCGCGTTGCGCCGCCGCCGCGTTCCACGCCTCGACGAGACGATCGGGACCGAACGAAGACTTCGGAATGTACGCCGCAGCGCCGCTGTCGATCGCGCGGTCTCCGTACACGTCCTCGTCGTACGTCGACAGGATGAGAACGATCACGTCGCTCGACTCGTCGGCAATCGCGCGCGTCGCTTCGAGGCCGCTCATCCCGGGCAGGTTCACGTCCATCAAGACGAGGTCGGGCTTGAGCGCGCGCGCCATCTCCAGCGACTCCTCGCCGCTGCCGGCCTCGCCGACGACCTCGAAGCCCTCGGTGGCGCCTACGACGAGCCGGGCCGCCGCCCGAAACGGCGGCTGGTCGTCGACGATCAGGACTCTCACCATCTCACCTTCTTACCTCGGCACCCATCCTGGCACCTGCGCGTTCCGGCGGAAATCGTGCTGGCACGAGGCCTCCGTCCTTGGGACCATCCCCGCGCTTGACACCTCAGCATATGTAAGTTTAAACTTACCGTAAGTCATGACTTACACAGCGGCAGTCGTACTGGAGGCCCTCGGGGACCCGACCCGGCGGGAGGTTTTCGAACGGCTTCGCACCGGCCCGAAGGCCGTGTCGGAGATCGCAGCCGGGATGCCGGTGAGCCGGCCGGCCGTCTCGCAGCACCTTCGGGTGCTGAAGGGAGCGGGCCTCGTGAGCGATCGCCGCGACGGAGCGCGCCGGCTGTACCGAGTGGAGCCTGCCGGGCTCGACGCGATCCGCCGCTATCTCGAGGAGTTCTGGGACACAGCGCTCGCCGTCTTCAAAGACTTCGCCGAACGCGAGCGCGGCGACGAGGAGGATACATGAGCACAGGCCCAATTCGCGCAAGCATCACCGTCAATCGTACCGCCGAGGACGCGTTCCGCATCTTCACCGAAGAGCTCGGCACGTGGTGGCCGTTCGCGGGTTACTCCATTGGAGAACAAAAGGTCGCAACGGCGATCGTGGAGGCGCGCGCCGGAGGACGCGTGTTCGAACGCTGGCACGACGGCACGGAATGCGAATGGGCGACGATCATCGCGTGGGATCCACCCAAGCGATTCGTGATGGACTGGAACCCGAATCCGGAGCGAACGATAACCACCGAGGTGGAGGTGCGATTCATCGCGCGCGGAGATGCGACCGACGTCGAGGTCGAGCATCGCGCGTGGGAGCGTCTCGCGGACGTCGCGCCGGGACTGCGCGACGGATACGCGAAGGGATGGCCGTTCGTGCTCGATCTCTACGCGAAGGCGACGGTGGCGTAAGAGCGCGGCCGCACCCGGGATCTCGCAAACGACCCCGGGTGCGGCCGCTGTTCAGTTCAGCGATACCGACACGATGCGTTCGTCTGCTCCACGAACGATCTTCAGCTCGAACGCCTTGCCGTTCCCCGTGGAGATCAACACGTCGTGCAGCTCGTCGACGCTGGTGATGCGACGCCCGGCCGCCTCGGTGATGAGATCGCCTTCGGCGATCCCTGCGCTCGCGGCGGGGCTGTCGTCCTCGACGTAGCGCACTAGGATCCCGTCGATCTCGGGCAGGCCTACCGCCTTGCGCAAGCCGCGCGCAACGTGTGCCGGCGCGATGCCGACGCCGAGCTTCGGACGCGCCGCCGCCTCGCCGCGCGAGAGCGCATCGACGCGCGCGCGCAACGCGGCGTCGGCGGGAATCGCGAGATAGAAGCCTTCGCCGAGTCGGTTGGTGTTGATGCCGATGAGGCGTCCGGTCTTGTCCACGACCGGACCGCCGCTGGAGCCGGGAAGCAACGGCGCGGTGTGCTCCATGCTGCCGGCAATCCGCACGCCTCGCGGCCCGCGGAAGCTTCGCTCGGTGCCGCTGACGAAACCGAACGACGCGCGCAGCCCGCGGCCTCCGGGGTTGGAGAGCGCGAACACCGCCTCGCCGATGGCCGGCACGTGCCCGTCGTCCCAGTCGAATACCGGCGCGTCGCCGGTGTCGACCCTCAGCACCGCGACGTCGCCGTCGAGGTCCGCGCCCGCGACGGTGCCCTCGGCGGTGCGCCCGTCGTCGAACGTGACCTCGACCACCTCGGAGCGGATGTTGTGCGCGTTGGTCAGCACCGTGCCCTTGGCGATGACCACGCCGGACCCGATCCCCCACCGCTGGCCGACCCCGACGACCGACTGCCCGACCCGGTCGCGCACGTCGCGAATCGCCTGCTCCAGATCCTCGAGAACGCCCATGGCTTGCCCTTTCTCTAGTAACTTGTAGATTGCAAGTTACTACTACCGGCCGAGCGGCGCAACCGGCTTCCGACCGAGGAGGCAGAGCTAGGATGAGGTGCGTGACCCCCGATCGATCTCCACTCGCGCGCGCGCTGGAACGCGTGGGCGACAAGTGGACGCTCCAGGTCGTGGACGCGCTCCTGGACGGGCCGAGCCGGTTCAACGACCTCGCCGGGCGGGTCGCGGGCATCGCTCCCAACATCCTCTCCCAGCGCCTGAAGCATCTCGAGCGTGACGGGCTCGTCGTCTCCCGTCCGTACTCGGCGCGACCGGTGCGGATGGCGTACGAGCTGACCGCCGCCGGCAAGGAGCTGGCCGGCGCGATGCAACTCCTCGCTCATTGGGGTGCGGGATCGGCGGACGCAGACGCGCTGCGCCACGGCGCGTGCGGCAGCCCGCTCGAAGTGCGGTGGTTCTGCCCCACGTGCGCGCGCAACGTACAGGATCCCTCCGCGGAGGAAGTGCGCTACCTGTGACGCGTGGCGACGACGCGTCGAGCAGGACCGCGCGGTGGACGGTGGTTCCTCCGGCGCGCGACGAGACGGAGACACGCGCGCGCCACGATGCGAACCGCGCGAGCTGGAACCAAGCGGCGGCGTGGTACACGGCG
>JBIOWR010000113.1:0-2983 GCA_044868775.1 Actinomycetota bacterium | reverse complement strand
GGATGCGAAGCGCTTTCGGCGTGCCGCCGCCGAGACGCGCACCGGCGCCCGCCGCGACGACGACCGCCCACGCGATCACGCGGAGTCCGTCTGCGCCTCGGTCAAGCGCCGCGCGAAGATCATGCGTCCGCCGGACGTCTGCAAGATGCTCGTGACCGTCGCGCGCACGTCGTGACCGATCAGCGAACGCCCGCCCTCCACGACGACCATCGTGCCGTCGTCGAGGTAGCCGACGCCCTGTCCCGGCTCGCGACCCTCCTTTTGCACGCGCACCAGGATCTCTTCTCCGGGGAGCACCGGCGGACGCAACGCTTCCGCGAGCGCGTTCAACGACAAGACTTCTATTCCTTGGAGCTCCGCGATGCGCGACATGGCGGTGTCGTTGGTGACGATGGCGCCGCCGCGCTCGCGCGCGAGCGCGATCACCTTCGCATCGACCTCCACGAACTCCGGGAACATGCGATCGGTCATCACACGCAAGTCCATCATGCGATCGCGTCGCAACGCCGTGAGCATCTCGAGACCGCGTCGTCCGCGCGCACGCTTCACCGCGTCGCCGGAATCGGCGATCGCTTGCACCTCTTCGAGCACGAACTGCGGAACGATCATCGGCCCGCGCAAGAACCCCGCGCGAACGCAATCGAGCAAACGTGGATCGAGGATCGCGCTCGTGTCCATGATCCGCAGGTCGCCCGCGCGCGTGCGCCACGACAAGCCGAACAGCTGGAGCATGTCCTCGCGCTTCGCGATGCCGGCGCGGAAGCCCACGTACCCGCTCACGACGACGGCGAGCCCAAGCGTCGACACACCGACCACGCGTATCGGCAAGAACAGCAGCGGCCACAGCACCAGCCCGGCGGCGAACGTCGCGCCGATCAACCCGATGCCTCCGGCAACCATGTCCGCGCCGTTGACCGCCGCGACCTTTCGCTCGAGACCGGAGACGCCCTTCTCGATAGACCGACCCAGGATGCCGCCCATCACGTATCCGGTGGTCGCCCCCAGGATCGTTCCGAGCACGATCCGGCCGGAGTCCAGCGAGGCGGCCAGCTCCTTCCCCCACGAGTAGCCGACGGCGGTGAAGGCCAGCACGACCACGAGCCGCACCGCCTCGACCGCCACCGTGGAACCGATCCGCCCGTTCATCTCCACCTCATTGAACCACCCGAGCACCCGCTCACCGGGTGCGGGGACGCGCGGTCGCACCCGCCCGGCCCGATGCCGGGTGGCGAGCCGCCCCTCCTACCATCGGCGGGCGGGGCCCAAGACATGAAAAAAGCGACCCGAGGGTCGCTCTTGGCGGTGGGATCGCTTGGCTAGGCGAGGATCTCGTCGAGCATCTCCTCGGCCTTCTCCTCCTTGCAGCCGACCGCGAACGTCAGCTCGGACACCAGGATCTGGCGCGCCTTCGAGAGCATGCGCTTCTCGCCCGCCGAGAGGCCCTTCTGCTTGTCGCGCAGCGAGAGGTTGCGCACGACCTCGGCGACCTCGTAGATGTCGCCGCTCCGAAGCTTCTCGACGTGGTTCTTGAAGCGACGGCTCCAGTTCGACGGTGCAGGGCCTTGCTTCTTCGAACGCAAGACTTTGAAGACTTGCTCGACTTCGGCTTTGGGAACAACGCCACGAAGACCGACCTGATCGGCGCCGTCGGTGGGAACCATCAGCGTGAGATCGCCGTACGACAAGCGAAGAACCCAGTAGTCTCTGGATGTGCCGTCTATCTCGCGTGACTGGATGTCTTCGATGACCGCCGCACCATGGTGCGGATAGACCACCTTGTCACCGACGCGGAAACTTTTTGTTGTACTCATATCGCGGACTTCAAACTATAGCATTTTTGCAGGGTTTTCGCAAACGATGCAGGTAGACGCCGCTATACGTAACGTTCGAGGATCGAGGACTCCGCGAGGCGTGCAAGCCCTTCCTTGATGCTCGTCGCGCGCGCTTCTCCGACTCCTTCGACGAGCAGGAGATCTTCGTGCGACGCCGCCATAATTTTCGGCAAACGACCGAGCGTCGAGACGATCTTCTCCATGACCGGAGCCGGCAATCGCGGAATTCGCGAGAGAATTCGATACCCCTTCGGCGAGATCGTCGCTTCGAGCTGCTCGATCGTCGGCGGATGGTTCAAGCATGCCGCGAGCGCGGCGACATCCAGCAATTGCTCCGGCGTCAGCGTGTCGAGGTCCGACAGCGACGATTGCAGCTTCCGGCCGCGCTTCGACGCGAGATAGTCGCGTACCAGCAGCATGCGCTCGCTTTCCACTCCTCCCATGAGCTCGTCGAGCTGCAGCCGGACGAGCCGTCCTTCCGCGCCGAGCTCGGTGACGAACGCTTCGATCTCGTACGCGATGCGTCGCACCATCTCCATGCGTTGCAGCACCGTGAGCGCATCGCGCAATGTGGCAAGATCCTCGACTTCCAGCGCGGAAAGCGTGCCGGAGACCTGATCGAGGTGTTGCTTGTAGCGCTCCAGCGTCTGCAAGGCTTGGTTCGCGCGCGCAAGGATCGCCGGAACCTCTTCGAGCGTGTGCCGCACCGCGTCGACGTACAGCGTGACGATGTGCATCGACTGGGAGACGGCGAGCACCGGCACCGAGGTTTGCTTCGCGACGCGCTCCGCGGTGCGGTGGCGCGTGCCGCTCTCCTCGGTCGGGATCGTCGGGTCGGGAACCAGGTGCACGTTTGCCCGCACGATGCGGTCGGCCTCTGCGGTAAGCACGATCGCGCCGTCCATCTTCGCAAGCTCCGACACGCGCTGGGCCGTGAGCACCTCGTCGATGCGAAAGCCGCCGGAGCAGATCGGCTCGACCGGCCCGTCGTCGCCGAGGACGATGAGCGCGCCGGTCTCGCCGCGGATGATGCGCTCGAGGCCTTCGCGCAGCATCGTGCCCGGCGCCACGCGTTCGAGCGCCGCACGGAAGCGCTCGTCGCGCCAGAGATCGGCCGCAGTCGTCAAAGCCTTGGGTTCCCTTCACGGCGC
>JBIOWR010000112.1:0-9858 GCA_044868775.1 Actinomycetota bacterium | reverse complement strand
ACTCGTTCGTCCCCTCGACCTTTGCGCGGTTCGCGAAGGTGTGACCGACGAGCGCCGCCGGCATCACCATCGAGTAGACGTACGTCCCGGAGTTCGGTTGGACCTCCTTCTCGAAACCGAGGTCGGTGCCGAGCGCTCCGAGCGAACCGCTCGTGTCCGTGATCGTCACGAGCGCGAGCGCCGCAACCGCGGTCAGGTCGGTGTTGTACGAGTCGAGGCTGCCATCCGTCGCGATCACCGGGTCGGTGACGAGGCAGTCGAGAACGGTGGCCTTGTTGGCTCCGTTCGGCGGCCACGTGACCGTGTAGGTGATCGTGTCGCCCGCGTACGCCTCGATCGCCGTGGTGGCCGGGTCGTCGTGCGGGCTCGAAACCGTTTTGCCGATCGGGTCGTTCGGCGTCCCGCCGTTGAGCACGCCGTTGCACTGCACGTCGCCCTGCGCCGCAAGCGCAAACCCCGCGCCGAGCACGGACGTCGCGAGAACGACGAGCACCACGACGAGCGTCCTCAGTGCATGCCGGCGGCCCGGACCCCGGTCCGGACGCACCGCGAAGTTCCGCATCGTGTACCTCCTTGACTGCACCCGACGCACCCCGTCGGACAAGGACGACCACAGATGGTCGTCTCGTGAACGCAACGAGTGACTAGTCAAAGAGGACTCGAACGGACTAGAAGTTTTCGCTTCAGGCCGGACGCATTCCGGCACGTTGAGACATTCGAGACGGTCAACTCTCGATCGAGGGTGGCTTTAGGCGTGATACGCGGCAATCGGCAGCGCGCCGGCACGCGCCGCCCCGCGCGGCATGCGCGCGAACGCCTCGGCACGCGCATCTCGCGCGAGATGCAACCCACCCAGCCCGGGAAGCTCCGACAGCGTCGCGTCTATCTCCTCCGCGGCCGCCGCGCCGCCGTCTCCATCGAACAACCACGCGATCACGAAGTCGGTCTCCGCCTGCGGCCGCACCCCGGTGCCCACCGGCGCCCAGAGATGCTCCATCACCCAGCGCGTCGCCCTGCGCGCGCCCTCGCTACGCGCGAGCCGCATCCGCGCCTGCGCGCGATAGAACGCGAAGTGCCGCCGCTCGTCCTTCACGATCCTCTCCAACAGATCGCGCAGCACAGGATGATCGCTCCTGGCCAGCACCCGGTGATATCCCGTCAGCGTCGACAGCTCGTTCATCGCTCCCCACGTCATGTGGATCGCGACGAAGTCCTTCACCAGAGCGGACCCGACGAGCGTCGCGATGTGCGATGCGTACCCTTTGCGTCCCATCGCGCGGCGGATCCAGGTGTTGCGCGCGACGCGTGACGGGTACGCGCTCGCCGCGCGCGGCGCCTCGCCGTCGGGCTGCAACGCGAAGCCCGCCTCGCCCAGGAACCGGCTGAACGCCTCGCCGTGCCACAGCTCCTCGTACACCCAGCACGAGAGGAATGCCGTCACCTCCGGCTCGAACGCCGCTCGCGTCGCAAGCAGGTCGCGTAGGTAGATCACCGTGTGCGACTCGATGTCCATCATGTACGCAAGGCACCGCGCCACCTCGCCCGGCACCGGGTGGTCGCGGATGCGATCCCACTCGACGCCGGTGAGATCGACCTTCTTGGAGGCGCGCAAGTACCGATCGAGGTCGAACTCTTGCGCGCGCACGGACGGAGTGCCTCCCTCGAGTTGGGCGATGTCCTCGGTCTGCATTCGCACCCGCCCTCCTTTCGGTTCGGACCCCGCTAGTCCTCGCCCTCGTCGTCGCGCGCCGCGTCGATCAGCCCGAGTCGCAACGCGGTAGCCACCGCGGCGCTGCGCTTGTTGACCTGGAGCTTCTCGAACACCGACGACAGGTATGCCTTGACCGTGCGCTCGCTCACGAACAGGCGCTCCCCGATCTGCTTGTTCGACAGGCCGCGCGCCACCAGCCGGAGCACTTGGAGCTGGCGCTGCGTGAACGTCTGCGCCGCGAACGCTGTGGGGTCCGCGACTTGGGTGGTCTCGTCGGTGACCAGGCTCTGATCCTCGAACAGGATGCGGCTGCCGCCGATCGAGATGCGATCGCCGTGATGGATCTGGCGAACCTGGTGGAGGCGCTCCTCGTTCACGTACGTCCCGTTGTGGCTGCCGAGGTCCTCCAGCAGAACCACGCCACCCTTCTTCAAGAAGATGCAATGCGTGCGCGAGACGAGAGGATCGTCGAGCACCAGCTCGTTGCCCTCACTGCGACCGACGGTGACCTCGTCCGCATCGAGAGGAACGCGGCGCCCGGCGATCGGCCCGTGAATGAAGATCAGGATTGGCGCGGCCATGTGGCGCGCATCCTCCCGAACCGGACGCACCCCCGTCAAGGCCGGTGCCATGGGCGCGGCGGCGGATGGGTAGCGTTACATCAGGCCGAGCTGGGCCATCTCCTTGAGGAGGTCTGACACAACTTCGGGATCGGTCTGCACGTCGACGACGGCCGGACCCTGGGTGCGGAGGGCGCGGACGATGGCCTCTTTCAGGTCGGTGGCGTCATCGACGCGCTCGCCGTGGGCGCCGAGCGCGCGGGCCATCGCTGCATAGTCGCTGTCACGGAGGTCGGCGGCGACCACCCGATCCTTGCCGAACCAGTTCTCGGCTTCGTGGCGCACGTCTCCCCAGGCGGCGTTGTTGGAGATGCACAGCACGACCGGCAAACCGAAGCGCACGGCCGTGTCGATCTCCATTGCGGCGAGGCCGAACGCGCCGTCGCCGAGGACGGCGACCACCGGCACGCGGTGGGCGATCGCCGCTGCGTTCGCGAACGGTACGCCGACGCCGAGGGTGCCGAGCGACGTGCTCGTGTGCAATCCCTGAGAGCGGTACGCGGGGAACGCTCCGAGCGCCCACACCAAAGAGTCACCGCCGTCTGCAACGAACACGACGTCTTCTCCACACACGTCGTGCGCGGCGGCGACGGCCTCGCCGGCAAGGCGGCCGGGGTGGATCGGCTTCGCGGCGGCGTGCTCCCAGTTGCTTCGCCATTGCAGCCTGCTCATCTCGGCGGCTTGCATCGCCATCGCGCGGTGCTCGTCGTACCTTTCGCGCGCGGCGCTCCACGTCTCGGTCAGGGCTGCGAGGGTGAGGCGCACGTCGCCGGCGATCGCGACGTCGGCCGCGCGCGCTCCGCCGATGTTCTCGGGAACGACGTCGATCTGGATCACCTTGACGCCGTCCATGAACAGCGGCGCCCGGCCGTACACGAGGTTTGCGTTGAACTTCGACCCGAGGATCAGCACCACGTCGGCGCTGGTGACGGCGATGCCGCCGTGCATGAGGTAGCCCAGGCAGTTCGGGTGCGTGTCGGGAAGCAGCCCGCGTCCGGCGCTGGTGGTCGTGACCGGGATGCCGGTGCGCTCCGTGAACGCACGCAGCGCGTCGCCGGCGCGCGACCAGTGCGCTCCCCCTCCGGCGAGCACGACCGGGCGCTCCGCGTTTTCGAGCAATGCGACGGCGCGCGCGACCGCGTCGGGATCGGGCCCGGGCGTGGACGGCGCGTGCGTCCACGGTTCCTGTTCGGGAGCGTCGTCGAATTGGAGGTTCATCGGGACTTGCAGCACCGCGACGCCGGGGCGCCCGCTCGTGGCGACGTGAAACGCCTCTTTGAGGTAGGCGCTCAGCCGTGCGGGGTTGCGCGCAACGCGCGTCCACTTCGCGTGATTGCGATACAGCTCGGAGGCGTCGATCTGCTGCACGGCTTCGCGGTGGTCGAGTTCGGTGGAGGTGCCTCCGCAGATCACGATGACGGGCGCGCCGGTTTGCTGAGCGTTGACGATGCCGGTGGCGACGTTGGTCACGCCGGGTCCGGCGGTGACTGCGGCGACGGCCGCGTGGCCGGTGCAGAGCGCCGTTCCCTCGGCCATGTGCACGGCGGCTTGCTCGTGGCGCGTGTCGACGATGCGCACGCCCGCGGAGAGGCATCCGTCGAAAAAGCCCATCACGTGACCACCGGCGAGCCCGAACACCGTGTCGACGCCGAGCTCGCGCAACGTGGTGGCGAGCACCCAACCGCCGTGACGGCGTCCTTCGCTCATGCGTCCTCCCATCGCGACCGTTCGTCGCACCGCGACCCTTCGTCGTATCGCGACCGTTCGTCTCGTCGAATCGCGCGCAGCAACGCGAGCCTACTCAAGATTCCCGCCGAGCCAAAGATTTCACGGCTTTGCGATCGGGGCGCGCGCTGTGAGAAATTCTTCGTGCGTTATCCACAGAGGTGTCGTAGCCTGTGCATCTTCACCGGGCGTCATGGGCCGGTTGGGAGGAGGTCAGCGTATGACACAACCAACGCTTGAACTGCTGGATGACCTGGAGCAGGATCTGCTCGCACGGGCGTTTCTCTACGACGACCCCGAAACGTATCGCGAGGCAGTGGACGCGACGCTCGTAGCCGTGAAGGCGACGCTGGAGCGCGCTCGCGAGCATAGCGTGGCCTGACAAAGGTACGTTGAGGGGCCCCGCCACGACGGCGGGGCTTTTTCTTTTCCCGCCGCCCGGCGACTCGGGGATTGCGGCAGGTTTCCCCATCGAACCCGTCGAAACCGGAAAAGCAGGGGATATCGACCGGGAGGTCCCAGGGATGCGCGCTCGGCTCGGGCTGCTCGTCTCGATGGTCGTACTGCTCGGCGTGCTGATCCCGAGCGGCGGCGGAGCGTTCGTCCCGATCGGCTGGGTGCAGGATTCGTGGGGCATCCCACCGGTGCCGACGCCGACCACCGCCGACCTCACCAAGAGCTACTTCATCACGCCGGTGCGCCGGATCGTCCCGCAGCCGACGGCGCCCGCGCGCTTCGTGCTCGGCAGCTCCTTGTTCGGCCTCTATCAATCGGCGTCCGGCGGCGGCTGGACGACGCTCACGCCGAACTGCCTCAGCCCGGTTCGCCCGCCGGCGGTGCGCGTCGGCAACACGACCATCAACAGCGAAGAGCTCCTCGGCATGCTGAGCGGCTGCGGCATCGAAGGCATCGCGTTCGACCCACGCGATCCGCTCGCGCTGTACGCGACCACCTACAACATCGATATCTTCGCGCCGGGCTTCCCCGTGACGTACGGCGGGGTGTTCAAGGCGGAGCTGAAGCTCGGCAACGGTCCCGGCATCTCCACCGGAGGAATCGTGTGGAGGAAGATCCTCGGCGGCGTTCGCGGCAACGCGATTGCGGTGAGCCATCCACAAGCGAACGGTCCGGTGTCGATCGTGGCCGGTCGCATCCAGCGCACGACCGGCGACATCGGTGTCGATCAGAACTCGTTCTGCGGGCCGGGGTGCCAGCCGAGCGTGTACGTCTCGACGAACGCCGGCACGACGTGGACCGCCAAGACGTTCGCGCCGGCGCCGGCATGCGACAACAACAGCGTGCTGAAGTCGTCCAAGCTCGTCGGCAACATCGTGTTCGACCCGAACAACGCAGACGTCGTGTACGCGAGCGCGAACTCGGGCCTGTGGTTCACGACGACGCTTGCGGGGGGCGGTTCGTGGATGCGCGCGACCGGAATACCGGATGCGTCGGCCTGCGGTAGCTCGGGCGGCGTCGCGGTCACGCGTTTCGGGCCGAACCGCCGCATCTATTACGGCGGGCACGACGGAACGATCTGGACCGCGACCGCGGGAGCGACCGGGCCGGGCACGTTCTCCAAGCTCCAGCTCGACAAAGCCATCGCGGACCAAGTCCTCAGCGTGATCATCGACGAGCGCGACGAGGGCGAGCGCACGTTGTTCGTCGCGTCCTGGAAGCTCGCCGGAGGACCGAGCGGCGGCGGCGGCGTGTACAAGGTCGTCGACCACGGCGACGGAAAGGCGAGCGTCACCGATCTGAACCTGAGCGTGCTCGATCCCGCGTACTTCCCAGCCGGATTTCGTCCCACCGTGCAAGCGGTGAAGAGCCAAGTGGAAGCGTTGCCGCTCCCCTATCCGCTGTTCTTCGATCCGCGCTGGCGCTCGTCGTTGTTCCTCACGCAGCATCCGCTATCGCCTGATCTGCTGTACGCGTCCACGGTGTTCGGCGGCGCGTGGGTGCGCAACGACCCGTAACCGCGCGCGTCACGCGTCCTTTGCCGGGTGCCCCCCGAACTCGCGCCGCAACGCCGCAACGAGCTTCATGGCAAACGAGGAGTCCTGGCGTGAGGCGAAGCGTGCGAACAACGCCAGCGCAGTCATCGGCGCCGGCACGTCCTCCTCGAGCGCCTCGAGCAGCGTCCATCGTCCTTCACCGGAGTCCTGCACGAAATCGGCGAGCTTCTCCAGGTTCGGATCCTGTTCGAGCGCGCGCGTCGCGAGATCGAGGAGCCAGCTGCGCACGACGGATCCGTGCCGCCACACGTCGGCGACTTGACGGAGGTCGAGGTCGGGGAACAGCTTCGACTTCTCGAGGATCTCGAAGCCTTCGGCGTACGCCTGCATGAGCCCGTACTCGATGCCGTTGTGCACCATCTTCGTGAAGTGTCCCGCGCCGGACGGACCGACGTGCGCGTACCCATTCTCCGGAGCGAGCGTCTTCAGCGCCGGCTCGATGCGACGAAACGCAGTCTCCGATCCGCCCACCATCAAGCAGTAGCCTTCCTGCAATCCCCATACGCCGCCCGACACGCCCGCGTCGACGAAGAGGATGCCGTACTCCGCGAGCTCTTCCTCCCGGCGGATCGAGTCACGGAAGTAGGAGTTGGCGCCGTCGACGATGACGTCGTCCGGCTGCAGCAGCTTCGCCAGCTCCGCGATCGTCTGCTCGGTGGCTTCGCCGGCGGGAATCATGAGCCACACCGTGCGCGGCGGCTTCAGCTTGCCGACGAGATCTTCGAGCGACGTCGCCTGGCTCACCTCCGGATTGCGCGCGTACCCGATCACCTCGTGACCGTCGCGGCGCAGCCGCTCCGCCATGTTGCCGCCCATGCGCCCGAGTCCGACCATGCCCAGCTGCACGCTCAGTGCACCTCCTCGAGGTGGTATGGAGTGACGCGCACGACGCGACGCCCACGCGCGCGCAACGAACGGAGGTCGCCCGCAGCTTGCGCGTCGATCAGCGCGCCGAACGTGTACGGCTTCCCCGGAATCGCGACGTCGTTCTCACGCTCGGCGTCGACCACTTGGATGAAGACGCCGGTGGGCGGGCCGCCTTTGTGGAGCTGACCCGTGGAGTGCAAGTAGCGCGGGCCGAAACCAACCGTGGTCGCAACGCCGTACCGGTCACGAATCGCCGCGCGCGCGTCGTGCAACACGCGATGGTTCTCGGGAGTGGGATCGATGAAGGCCTGGATCGCCACGTAGGTGCCCGGCTTGGTTTGCGCCAGCAGCGCGCGCAGATCGCCGAATCCTTCGTCGTCGTGCGTGCTCGCCTCTTGGAGGATCTTCGCCGTCGCCTCCTTCGCCTCGGCGACGTTCGGCTGATCGAACGGATTGATGCCGAGCACGTGCCCCGCCACCGCCGTCGCCAATTCCCACATGAAGAAGTCCGCGCCGAGCGTCGCCGTCGTTGCGCGAAGCCGCACGATCGGCTGCCCGTCGTCGTGCAGGTGGTCGAGGTGCGCGTCGTGCTCGATGCCGCTTGCGATGAACAAACGGTCGTCGCCGTACACCTTGGGCTCGCCGAGCGGCTCCCCGTCGACCGGAAGGATGCCGCGGCCTTCCTTTCCGGTCGACTCCGCGACGAGCTGCTCGATCCACGCACCGAAGCTTTCGATCTCGCGCGGGAAGACGAGCGTGAGCTTGTCTCGTCCCGCTAGCGCCGCCTCGCCGAGGATCGCGCCGAGCCGCGACGCCGGGTTGTCGTCGTTGGTCCGGCAGATCGCCTCGAGGTTTTCCGCTCCGTCGATCAACGATTCGAGGTCGGCGCCGATCAGCGCGGCCGGGACGAGCCCGAAGTACGACAGCGCCGAGTAGCGCCCGCCGATGTCGGCCGGGTTGAGAAAGACGTGCCGAAACCCGCGCTCGCGCGCCGCGCTCTCGAGCGGCGTGCCCGGATCCGTGATCGCAACGAATTGCGCGGGAGTCGCCTGCCTCCAGAAATACTCCATGTGGGAGAGCGTCTCGATCGTCCCGCCCGACTTGCTCGCAACGACGAACAGCGTCGTGTCCAAGTCGAGGCGCGACTCCACCGCTCGCACGCGCGCAGGGTGCGTCGTATCGAGCACGATCAGGTCGAGCGCCCCCGGCCCGACGCCGAGCGTGCGGCGCAGGACCTCCGGAGCGAGGCTCGAACCGCCCATCCCGAGCAGCACCGCGCGCGTGAACCCGTCGTCGGCCGCCTGCCGCGCGAACCGGTGAAGCTCGACGATCTTTTCACGCATCTCGGACGCAACGGTCAACCACCCGAGCCGATCGGAGATCTCCGTTGGCTCCGGTTTCCAAACCGTGTGGTCACGCTCGAAAATGCGCGTCACCACGCGATCGGCCGCCATCTTCGCGAGCCGGGCGCTCACCGCAGGCCCAAGCGTTCCGAGCGATGTGGTCGCGTCCTCGTAGCGCGGCTCCCAAAGACGGCTCATCGGCCTCCTCACCCGGGCTCCGTTCGGCTCGGCGCCCGTCGGGAATCGTAATCCCCCGCCCGGGCGAGCGCTCACAGTGTTCGCCGGCACTTCAGGACACCGCCCTTCGTGCCGAAGGGAGAACATGGCCCGAATACTCGTAGTCGACGACGAGCCCGCGGTCCGAAGCCTTATGGCCGTGACGCTCAAGCTTGCCGGTCACGACATATCCGAAGCGACGGGCGGCGAGGAAGCGCTTCGCATCCTCGAATCCGACTCGTTCGATCTCGTCGTGCTCGACATCATGATGCCCGTCACGGACGGATATGAGGTGCTCGTCCGCATGCGCGCCATGTCGAACCAAGCCGAGACGCCGGTCGTCGTCGTCACGGCCCGCGGCTACGACGCGGAGGCCATGCTTCGCGAAGCCACCGGAGGTGCGGTCGACCACCTGTCGAAGCCCTTCGACCCGGCGGACCTGGAGCACGCGGTGGAGCGCATTCTTGCCGCTCCCACCAACCAGCTCGAAACGCGCCGCCGGATGCACGCGCGCGCTGCGGACGTCTACTCGGCCATTCACCGCCTTCGCGAGCAAGGCGACGAAGCCGACACCGTCCGCCGCCGCCGCTAAGCCTCGGCGTCACCGCAAGCTCCCATCCACATCCTCATCCTGAACGTTCTCTTGTGGAAGCGGTTGCATCCGCGCGCGCTCCAAGAGAAGAGCCGGGAACCGATCGAGCGCTCGACAGATTCGATCGAACTCCGCGATTCGGAGATCGATCCGCCCTCCTTCGAACCTGGACAACATTGCGGCATCGACACCGGATGCGCGCGACAGGCCGCGGATCGTCTTTCCTTGTCGCATGCGCTCCATCCGAACGACGAACGCCAGTCTCTTCGGAAGCATCGAGTCGGTACGACCTCGCCGCCTCGGCTTGATCGAAAGCACGGTCTTCAAGTCGAGCATTCGCATCTCGGGCTGGGTGAGCAGATAGGAACGCTCGGGTGTGCCCTTCATCGCGAACCGGGTTTCCCACACCCGGCTCGGTACGACCCAGGGATCGTCGTCGTCCCATAGCGCCACGAACTCGCCGAGCGACATGCGCTTTCGTTCTGTCGGCTCTGTCATGCGATCGACACTACACACCGGCAGTGACAAAAACGGTGCTTCGCGCTCGTTTCGAGAACAATTCTCGATTTCTGGATGTCGCCATTGCATGGGCGGCGTCGCCGTTCCCGATGCCTGGAGAGTGTTTTGTTTCAAATCAACAACACACGCGTGTTGTTATTTTGAAACAAGAATGGCGAGGAGTATCGGGTCCCGCGCGGGCGGCGTGGCGTGGTGCGGCGGCGGCGGCACGGTGCAGCGTTGTGCGGCGCTATGAAGCGTGGGGGGGCCCGGC
>JBIOWR010000111.1:0-8638 GCA_044868775.1 Actinomycetota bacterium | reverse complement strand
TACACGGCGAAGAACGAAGAGCGCATCGCGGAGCTTCGAGCGGGAAAGAGCAACCTGCATCCGATCGAGCGCGCGATGCTCGGCGATCTGCGCGAGTGGTGCGACGTCGCGGTGCATCTGCAATGCGCGTCGGGGCGCGACACGCTCTCGCTGTGGCTCGAAGGCGCGAAGCGCGTGGTCGGCGTCGACATCTCCGAGGTTCACATCGAGAACGCGCGGCGCACGAGCGAAGCGCTCGGCGCGCCGGCGGAGTGGCATCGGTGCGACGTGCTCGATACTCCACGATCTCTCGATGGAACCGCCGATCTCGTGTACACCGGCCGTGGAGCGATCAACTGGCTCCACGACATCGGCGCGTGGGTGCGCGTCGTGGCGCGGTTGCTGAAGCCCGGCGGCGTGGTGTCGGTGTTCGACAACCATCCCGTGATCTATTTCTTCGACCCGGATGCGAGCGAGCTACGGCTGATCGCGGCCGATTACTTCGACTACAACGACACGTCGCAAGGATGGGGAGAGGGATACATCGGCGACGAGCTCGGGATTGCGGTCGAGGAGCAGGCGCCGAAGTTCGAGCGTGTGTGGGCGCCGTCGGCGGTGTTCACCGCGCTGACCGATGCCGGGCTCGTCGTGGAGCGGTTCGGCGAGCATCCCGACGACTACTTCCCGGCGTTCCCGCACGTGCCGCCGGAGCAGCAGGCGAAGATCCCGCACACGTTCTCGATGCTCGCGCGCAAGCCGGCGCGCTGAGCGTTGGTCAGCGTGCGTCCTGGACGTTGACGACGGCGGCGCCGCGCGGCGAGCCGGTTAGGTCGCTCGCCGCCCATTGCGCCGTCAACGCGCACAGGGCGATCAGCAAGAGCGACGGGAGTAGGCGAAGCAGACGGGCTTTGATCACGGCTGCGGTCCTCGTTCCGGAGTGGGTTCGCTAGAGACAACGACGTGCGGCCGGGCCACGTTCCGGCACGGCAGGTTTGTCCGCACGTGCGCCGGTCGCGGCGGTGGCCCGCCGGATCACGATCGGCCGGCCACGTCCGCCGAGGTTCGCGTTTCCTGAATATGAATCAGGTCTTAGTTTTGATACCGTTCAGAGACCGAACCAAGCCTGGGACCTGTAGGGGAGCCATGAAAGAGGCCATCATCCCGAGCGCAGCCGCCGAAGCGGCGGCGGACGAGGCTGCGCCGCTCGCGACGGCAGAGGGTGCGCCGCTCGCGACGGCCGAGGCTGCACCGCTCGCGACGGCCGACGACAAGCCGCTCACCAAGGGTGAGCGCACCCGTGCCCGGCTGGTCGCCGCGGCGGAGGAAGTCTTCGCCGACGGCACCTACGACGAGGCGTCGATCGTGGAGATCACCCGCCGCGCGGGCGTCTCGCAAGGGACCTTCTATCTCTACTTCCCTTCCAAGCTCGAGGTCTTCCGAGAGGTCGTTCGCGATCTCGGGCACCGGCTGCGGCGGCACATCGCCATGGCGGTCGCCGATGCGAAGGATCGCGCCGAGACCGAGCGGCTCGGCTTCGCTGCGTTCTTCGAATTCACCGAAGATCATCACGAGCTGTATCGCATCATCCGCCAGGCGGAGTTCGTCGATCGCGATTCGTACCGGCAGCACTACGAGCGGCTCGCGCAGGGATACGTGCGCGGACTCACAGAAGCAATGGCGAGCGGCGAGGTGCGCGAGATGGATCCGACGGTGCTCGCGTACGCGTTGATGGGCGTTGCCGAGATCGTCGGCATGCGCTGGATCCTCTGGGAGGACGGCCGTATGCCCAAGCCGGTCGTCGACACCATCGTCGACTTCATCCTGAACGGAGCGCTCGCGCAGCGGACGAGCTGACCGTGGCGACGCGCCTGATCGTCGAACGCGACGTCGCTTGCCGAACACGCGACGGCGTCACGCTCATGGCGGACGTGTACCGCCCCGACGACGGCGAACGTCACCCGGTGCTGATCCAGCGCACGCCGTACGACAAGACCTACTACCCGTTCGCCTGGGCGCAATTCGATCCCACCAAGATGGCGGCGCTCGGCTACAACGTGGTGATCCAGGACGTGCGCGGGCGGTTCGCCTCCGAAGGTGAGTACACCGCGTGGGCCGACGAGGCGCCCGACGGCGTCGACACCATCGCATGGGCCGCGACGCAACCGTGGTCCGACGGCAACGTCGGCATGTACGGCATGTCCTACATGGCGGGCGTGCAATGGCTCGCGGCGCAGCATCAACCGCCGGCGTTGCGCGCGCTTGCCTCCACGACGTCACCCAACGACGCGATCGAGGACCACATCATCCGCGGCGGTGCGCTGCACCTGGGCTTGCTCGTGTCGTGGACGCTCGCGTCGATCGGGCCCAACGCGGTCGCGCGGCGATTGCGCGGCACGCCGTCGATCGGCGAGGAGTTCACCGCGCTCGTGGACGACCTCGACGACCTCGACGAGGTGATGCGCACATTGCCGCTGGTGCCGTTCCCGCCGATCGACGGGAGGGCGGGCGGGTTCGCACCAACGTTCGACGAGCGCGCGTCGGTGGAAACGCCGGGAGGGGAACACGACGCGCTCACGCCGGATCACTCCCGCGTCACCGTGCCGGCGCTCGTGATCGCCGGGTGGCACGACGCGTTCCTGCAACCCGACCTGAATCACTTCGCGGCGATGCGCGAGACCGCAGCCACCGAGGATGCGCGCCGGCTCACGCGCATGGTGATCGGACCGTGGGCGCACGCCTCGTTCACGCAACAGGTTGGAGAGATCGACTTCGGCCTTCGCGCGTCGTCGTTCTTGCTGGACATGCGCGAGAATTTCACGTCGCTGCACGCGCGCTGGTTCGACACGCGACTCAAGGGCATCGACACCGGGATCGACGACGATCCGCCGGTGAAATACTTCGTCATGGGAGCGAATCGGTGGA
Source organism: Actinomycetota bacterium (assembly GCA_044868775.1). Classification (GTDB taxonomy): domain Bacteria; phylum Actinomycetota; class AC-67; order AC-67; family AC-67; genus JBIOWR01. The sequence goes on along the minus strand of JBIOWR010000111.1, from coordinate 5,737 downwards.
AGACCGCCGGCGCGTGGCCTCCGCCCGGCCTCGTGCAGCAGCGATGGCACGCGCATGGGTCGGGCGCGCTGTCGTTGCGCGCTCCTTCCGAGCGCGACGACGCGACCTCCGAGTCGAGCGTGTTCACGCTCGACCCCGACGATCCGGTGCCGACGCACGGCGGCGGTTTGCTCATGCACTTGCGCCACATTCGCGGACCGCGCGAGCAATCGAGGACCGAGCAGCGCGACGACGTGCTCGTGTTCTCCTCGGACGTTCTCCAAAAAGACGTGGAGGTGACCGGCCCGGTACGGTTCGTGTGCTGGGTCGCGGGGGAGACGGTGGACACCGACGTCGTCGCGCGGCTCTGCGACGTGCAGCCGGACGGACGCTCGTACGACGTGTGCGACGGCATCTTGCGGTTGCGCTTCCGCGAATCGTTGCGCGCGCCGAAGCCGCTCACTCCCGGCGAGGTCGTGCGCGCCGAGGTGGACATGTGGTCAACGGCGCACCTGTTCCGGGCGGGGCACCGGCTGCGCTTGCAGGTGTGCGCGAGCGACTTCCCGCGATTCGACCGGTGCCCGGGAACCGGCGAGACCTCCGCAGTCGCGAAGCGCGTGATCCCGCAACATAACCGCTTGTTCCACGACCCGCAGCGCCCGTCGCACCTGCTCCTGCACGTGGTGACGCAATAAAACGCGTGGCGCAGCGCGTTGCAGGGAAAGGATCTTCGACACGACCGCTTCAACGAGACCAGGGAGGGAACCATGCCGGCCACGACCGCCGCGCTCACACCGGAGATGCGCAAGCTGTTCGAGGACAAGAACTTCGCTGCGCTTGCAACCGTCTGCCCCGACGGGTTCCCGCAAGTCTCTCCGATATGGATCGACATCGAGGACGACGGCACCATTCTGGTGAACACCGCGGAAGGGCGCGTGAAGGATCGCAACATGCGGCGCGAGCCGCGCGTCGGCGTCACCGTCTTCGACATGAACAACCCGTACAGGATGGTGACCGTCCAGGGACGCGTCGTGGAGGCGACCAAGGAAGGCGCGGAAGAGCACATCGACAAGCTCTCCCGGAAATACGGCGGCTCCGACTACCCGATGCACGGAGACCGCGTGCTGTTCAAGATCAAGCCGTATCGCGTCGCGACGATGGGCATCTGACGAGCGCGGGTTGCAGCGACGGGCGCGGCGCTAGCGGCGAGGGCGCGCGCCGTAGTCGCCGAACGGGTCGTCGCGCTCGCGCACTGCTTGGCGGAAGCCCGTCTCCATGGAGCGGCGCACGAAATCGAGACCCTCTTGCGTGTGGCGCGCGACGCCGTCGAACAGCGCTCCGAGAAGCCGGCTCGATGACAGGCCCATGTTCTCCGCCGGCTGGTTGCACAGCAGCTTGAGCATAACGAGCTGATTCGCCGGCACGCGCGCCATACGTTTCGCGAGCGCGGTTGCGTGCTCGTGGAGGCGGTCGTCGGGAACCGTCTCGAGGATGAGTCCGATGCGCGCGGCTTCCGGCGCAGGGATCTCGTCGCCGGTCAGCAGGTAACGCTTCGCACGCTCGAAGCCCATGCGATACACCCACATGGCCGTCGTGGGCGTTCCCCACACGCGCGACGGCGGATAGCCGAACGACGCCGTTTCGCCGGCCACGATGATGTCGGCGCACAGCACCATGTCGGTTCCTCCGCCGACGCACCATCCCTGCACGGCGGCGATCACGGGCTTTCGCGCGTACCAGAGCTTCATGTACACGTCGACGAACGTGCCGATGAACCCCATGTCTTCGACCGAGTCCCAGACGCGCTCGGGCCGCACCTGCGCCGCCATCTCGGTGCCCCAGTCGAGGCCGTATCCCGCGCAGAACGCCGGACCTTCGGCGCGCAACAGCATGACGTGAACGTCGTCGTCCGCGTCGGCCTGGTCGATCGCGGCGGCAAGCTCGTCACGAAGCGCCGGCGTGATCGTGTTGTACTCGTCGGGACGGCAGAAGACGATGGATCGAACGCCGTCCTCGGTTTCGGTTCGCACGGCCGGCACGATGGATGCACCTCCTGTCGCGCGAAACCTTACCGGCGAGGGGTTGGCGCGCGCGATCCGGGTTTGGGGCTTACCGTGGTGCGGTGCGGATGCTCGTGACCCGGCTCGCCGCGGCCATACTCGCGGCGGCGCTCGTACCCGCGCCGGCCCCGGCTGCCACGGATTGCGCGGCCGCCGCGGAACGCGCGATGCCCGAAGGCGGCGACCATCTCCACGCCGAGGCGTCGCAGCACGACTTCGCGTGCGGCCTCGAGTCGGTGGCGTACCTGGACTTGATGGATCTCGTCCCCGAGCGCCAAGAGTTCGGCGAGGCCGACGTCGCGGGAAGCATCGTCGCCGTGGCGCTCGCGTATCCGCAGGCGGGCTTCCTGCTGTTCGACGTGTCGAACCCGCGCCGGACGCGTGCGCTGTCGCTGTTTCGCGCGGAGGCGTGCGAGACGGTCGTGATGGATTACGACTGCGGCGCGGACGTGAAGCTCTCCGACGACGGTACGCTGGCGTTCCTCGCGTTGCAGCGTTCCCGCGTGCCGGAGGGGGAGCCGGCGGGCACGAAGATCGCACCTGCGCGTGTCGGCGTCGTCGTCGTGGACGTGAGCGACCCGCGCAACCCGCGCGAGATCGGATTCACCCCGATCGCACCGCGCGGCACGCATCTCCTCGCCTACCGCCGCATTCGCGGCGTGGAGTACGTGTACGCGGTGCACAACGGCGTCGGCTTCTCCATCTATCGCTTGACCCGCCCTGCGTCGCTGCGACTGGTGGCCGACGTTAAGACGAAAGCCGCCCACGACGTGCATCCGTACGACGACCCCGTGGACGGCAAGACGTATCTGTACTTCAGCGGTGCGAACGCTGGCATGTTCTTCTACGACGTCACCAACCCCGCACGGCCGGTGCTGAAGGGCGAATGGGTTCCGCCGGTGACCAAGCCGCGCGAAGGATGGTACGTGCACACGGCGTGGACGTTCCGCCGCGGCGCGCGCCGGTTCACGCTCGTCGGTCCGGAGCTGAGCCAGCCCGGTCAGGATCACGCGACGCTTCCCGCGCCTCTGTGGATGCTCGACACGACGGATCACGCGCGTCCAAGGCTCGTCGGTCAATGGAGCAATCCCGCGAAGCGCGCGGCGGGAGCGCTCGGCTTCTCGGTACACAACTTCTGGTTCGACCAAGGACGCACGTGGGTCGCGCACTATCACGGCGGCGTTTGGCTGCTCGATTGGAACGCCGTGCTCGACGGCACGGCGCAAGCACCGGCGGTACTCGGCTTCTACGTGCCGCACGGGAGCACGCGCGCGTTCGTCAACGTGCGTCCGCGCCGGCGATTCCTCAGCGCGTTCGAGATTCGCAGACGGCCGATGGTGTGGGACGTGGTCTCCGACGGCCGCTACGCGTACGTGTCGGACATCACCGGCGGCTTCTCCGTGCTCACGCCGGCGCGTGAATCCGGCGCGCGCGCACCGCGCAGCGACAATCGCGCGCCGTTGGTCGCGGTCGCGGTGCTCGTTGCGCTGGTTGGGCTCGGCGTCCGGCTGCTGGTGCGGCGCCGCCGGTCAGTAGCCTGACGCGACGTCCACGAGACCTTCGAGTGGCCGCTCGGAAGCGAATGCGCGCACGTTGCGCTCGACCAGACCAGCCAGCTCCGGTATCGCCATCGCGATGGTGTTCGCCGTGTGCGCGGTGACGATCACGTTCGGCGTGCTCCACAACCGATGATCGTCGGGGAGCGGCTCGGGATCGGTGACGTCGAGCGCCGCGCCGCGAATCGCGCCGCGCTCGAGTGCATCCAGCAGCGCGTCGGTGTCGACCAGTCCTCCACGCGCGACGTTCACGATCCACGCATCGGGCTTCATCCTCGACAGCACGTTCGCGTCGACGAGGTGGCGCGTCTCGCCGGTCATCGCCGCGGCGAGCACGAGCCAATCCGCTTCGCCGGCAACCTCCGAGAGGTCGGTGACGGTGCGCTCCGCCTCCGGGAGCGGGCGGCCGGAGCGGTTCACCGCGAGCATGCGCACGTCGAGCGGTCGAAGCATGCGCGCGAGCGCGCTGCCGATTCCACCGGTGCCCACGATCACCGCCGTGGTTCCGGCGATGCGGCGATGCGTGGTCGGGTCGCCGCGCCACCACGTTCGCTCGAGCACGTGCCGGTGGATCGAGCGCGCCGCCGTCCCGATGAGCGCAAGCGCAAGCTCGGCGCACGCCGGTCCGTACACGCCCTTCGCGCACGTCCACGTGCGCTCCGGATCGATCACGCCGGCCGCGAAGAAGTCCTCGATGCCTGCGAACGGTAGCTGCACCCAGCGCGCTTTCGATTCTTCGAGCAACGCCGCGAGCCCGGACGGGTCCGAGGGGTCCACCCACACGATTGCGTCTGCGTCGGTGGGGTCGTCGGTGAGTCTGCCGCCGCCGCTTTCGACGGCGCTCACCATCGGGCCAGGCTGCGCGGGCGCGACGAGGATGCGTGGGGTCATGGCCGGGGAGCGTATCGCTTTCGATATGCTCGCGTGGCTCGTGAGGGAGGTGCGCCTGTGAACGTGCCGTTCGCGAACTACCAGAACGAGATCTACCTCGCCGGCCTCGGCGGCGTGATGCCGGAACTCCCGATCACGTACGACGAATTGCAACGCCTGGCCGAGGAGAAGCTCGAGCCCGGACCGTACGGGTACGTCGCCGGCGGCGCGTCGTCGGAGGACACCATGCGCGCCAACCGCGACGCGTTCCGCGCGTGGCGCATCGTTCCGCGCATGCTTCGCGACATCGAAAACCGCGACTTGAGCGTCGACATCCTGGGCACCGCGATGCCCGCACCGGTGATGGCCGCGCCGGTGGGCGTGCAGTCGATCGTGCATCCCGACGGCGAGCTCGCCGTCGCGCGCGCCACGTCGTCGCTCGGCGTTCCGATGATCGCGAGCACCGCGTCGTCGTACTCATTGGAGGACATCGCGAGCGCGAACGGCGACGGCCCGCGCTGGTTCCAGCTGTACTGGCCGCGCGAACCCGAGCTGGCCGCGAGCTTCCTGTCGCGCGCCGAGCACGCCGGTTATCGCGCGATCGTGGTCACGCTCGACACCTTCCTGCTCGCGTGGCGCCCGCGCGACCTCGCCAACGCGTACTTGCCGTTCCTCAACTCCATCGGCATCGCGAACTACTTGAGCGATCCGGTGTTCCTCGCGCCGCTCGCCGAGCCTCCGGAGAAGGACCCGCAATCAGCCGTGCTCCGGTTCCTGAGCTTGTTCTCCGATCCGACGGTGACGTGGGAGCGGCTCTCGTTCGTGCGCGAGCACACGAAGCTCCCGGTGTTGCTCAAAGGAATCCTCCATCCGAAGGACGCACGGCGCGCGGTGGACGCCGGCGTCGACGGCATCGTCGTCTCCAATCACGGAGGCCGTCAGGTGGACGGCGCCATCGGAGCGCTCGACGCGCTGCCGGCAGTCGTCGACGCCGTGTCCGGCGCGATCCCCGTGCTGTTCGACAGCGGTATCCGCACCGGCGCCGACGCAGTCAAAGCGCTCGCGCTCGGCGCGCGCGCCGTGTTGCTCGGCCGCCCGTACATGTGGGGTCTCGCGCTCGGCGGCGAGAACGGCGTGCGCGCGGTGTTGCGCTCGTTCCTCGCCGACCTCGACCTCACGCTCGCGCTGAGCGGGTACACCTCACCGTCGCAGCTCGACCGAGACGCGCTCGAACGGCAGGCCGCGGTGGACGAGCTGGCCCGCCGCGTGGCC
>JBIOWR010000110.1:0-15747 GCA_044868775.1 Actinomycetota bacterium | reverse complement strand
GCGAGCCGGCAGGGCGCGTTAGTACCTGATGCGACCCGACCCGAGGGGGCTTGGTTGAATGCTCTGATCGCACACCTACCGCACGACCTCGCAATGCGCCTCGCCGACGACCTCGACGCGGCGTTCGCCGACCTCGTGCGTATGCACCTCGATCTCGTCTACGGCGTCGCGTTGCGCATGACCGGCAACGCGCACGACGCGGAAGAGATCGCACAAGACGCGTTCGAGAACGCGTACAAGGCGCTGCGCCGCTATCCGCCGGACCGCATCGAGGCGTTGCGATTGCAACCGTGGCTCGCGCGTGTCGCGCTCAACGCCGCGCGCACGCGGCTTCGGCGCAAGCGTCTCTCGGCGACGAGCGTGGAGGACGCGCAGCTTCCACCCGCACCGGCCCAGGCGTCGCCGAGCGAAACCTGGCAGGCGTTGCTCGACGAGCTCCCCGAGCGATATCGCGCGGCGGTGATCCTGCGGTACGTCCAGGACCTGTCGTACGAGGACGTCGCCGAAGCGTTGGGGCAACCGGTGGGAACCGTCAAGACGAACGTGCACCGTGCGATGCGGCTTTTGCGAGCCGCGCTGGATGAGAAAGGATGAGGGAGATGATCGAGGAGCTGCGTGCGTTGCGTGCGACCGCGCCGAGCGGGTTGCAGCAGGCGGTGCTGCGCCGCGTCGGTCTCGCCGACGTGTACGCGACGGTGCGCACCGCGGTCGGCGCGATGTTCGTCGCGTACAGCAACGCGGGCGTGTCTGCGATCGAGCCGGCGACCGACGCGAGAACGTTCGAGGCGACGTTCGCGCGGCGCTTCGGGCGCGAGGTGACGCCGGCCTTCAAGAGCGATCCAATCGTGGAGCGCGTGCGGCGCTTCCTCGACGGCGAAGGCTCCATGCCGCCGGTCGACCTCCGCGGACTGTCGCCGTTCGCGCGCGAGGTGCTCGCGGCCGCGCAACGCATCCCGCGCGGAGAGGTGCGCCCGTACGCGTGGATCGCGCGCGAGATCGGCCACCCCGCGGCGGTGCGCGCGGTCGGTACTGCGCTCGGGCGCAACCCGATCCCGCTCGTGATCCCGTGTCACCGCGTCGTGCGCGGCGAGGGCGGCGTCGGCAACTACGCGTTCGGCGCGCCGATGAAGCGCGCGCTGCTGGAGCACGAGGGCGTCGACATGGAGCGCCTCGACGAGCTCGCGCGGCGCGGCGTGCGCTTCGTCGGAAGCGACACGACGAAGATCTTTTGCTTCCCGACCTGCCGCGACGCGCGGCGCGTGACCGACAAGCATCGCGTGGAGCTGCGCAACGAAGCGCATGCGCACGCCGCCGGCTACCGTCCGTGCAAGCACTGCCGTCCGGCGATGGCGAGCTGACGGCTACGGTGCGCGTCGCGGTCGTCGGTCACGTCGAGTGGATCGAGTTCGTGCGCGTCGACGCGGTGCCGACGGCCGGTGAGATCGTGCGTGCGTCGGCGTTCTGGGAGGAGCCGGGAGGCGGCGGCGCCGTCGCGGCGGTGCAGCTCGCGAAGCTGGCCGGCGCGTGCACGTTCTTCACCGCGCTCGGCGACGACGAGCTGGGCCGGCGCGCGCACGAGGAGCTGACGAAGCTCGGCCTCCAAATACACGCATCGTTTCGCGATGCGCCGCAGCGGCGGGCTATTACGTACATCGACGCGTCCCGCGAGCGCACGATCACGGTGATCGGCGAACGGCTCGCGCCTCGCGCGGGCGATGCTGTTCCGTGGAGCGTGCTCGACGACTACGACGCCGTGTACGTCACCGCCGGCGACCCGGACGCGATTCGCAGCGCGCGCCGCGCGCGCGTGTTGGTGGCAACCTCGCGCATCCTCCCCGATCTCGAAGCATCAGGCATCGAGGTGGACGCGCTCGTCGGCAGTGCGCGCGACGGGTCGGAGCGGTACGAGGACGGAGACCTCTCAACGAGACCGCGGCTGGTGGTACGTACCGACGGCGCGGACGGCGGCACGTATCGCGTCGACGGCGAGGACGAGGTGCGGTTCGACCCGGCCACACCCGAGGGTCCGGTTGTGGATACCTACGGCGCCGGCGACAGCTTCGCGGCCGGGCTCGCGTTCGCGCTGGGGCGCGGGCTCGGCGCATCCGAGGCGGTGTCGTTCGCAGCGACGTGCGGCGCCGCCGTCGTCACCGGTCGCGGCCCGTACCAAGCGCAGCGACGGCTGTGAGCAGAAACGACGCCTCCCCGACCGTGCGGCCGGGGAGGCATCCGTCGATACGGGCGTGCGTCAGGCGAGCTTCCTCACCGGGGCCTGCGTGAGGATTTGTGCTTCCGGCGCCACCCGACCTGCGTGCCAGAACCCGAGGACCGTCAGCACCAACATCACGACACCGAGGATGAAGGCTGCGACGCTGCCGATGAGAGCGAGCTGACCGATCTTCCAGAATCCGTACGCTTCGAGCAGCAGACCGCGAAGCGTCTCACCCTTGAACGCCGTCTCGCGGGTTGCGGTGACCTTCGCAAGCTCCTCTTCGAGCCTGGTGACGTTGGGGTCGTTCTTGGCCTTGGCTTCCGCGACCTGCGTGCGCAAGCCGGACTGAACGGTCCCGAGCTCGGCGTAGCTCTTGCCGCCGGTGCTCTCGTCGAGGTGCACCTTGATGTAGTGGTCCGCGTACACGCGCGCCTGCTCACCGTTGAGCAGCTGCCGGCCGGCGTACTTGTTGAGGTACGGACCGATCTCCTCCGACTTCAGCTGGTCGCTGCCGGCCTTCGGGAAGAAGATCTTCTGCTCTGCGAGCTGGTCGCGGACGTTGCCGTTCGCGAAGCTGTAGCCCCAGAACATCAATGCGGCGCCTGCGATCAGGCCGACCGTGAGGATCACGCCGACCGCCGACACGATCTTGTCGAACGTCTTACGAGGCATCGGGACCCCTCCTCTTGGTTCCCCGGGCACCCGCCCGTCTGCCTAAGAAGCTACCCGCGTGCAAGGGGGGATCCACGGGCCGAGCGGCCCTATTCCGCGGGCCCACTAGTCCCGCCCCGAAGGGGTCGAACGGGCCCGGAGATGGGTGTTTTGGGTCAGAGCGCGGAGATCGACACCGGGATGCCGCTGAGGACGGCGTTGCCCGAGAGCGGGTCGATCTCGGGCGGCGTGAGCACGTTGCTGTTCACGCCCGGATCCGCGGTGGCGATCCCTTGCGTGGTGCCGCCGACGTCGTGGCCCCAGCCGTGCGGGATGCTGACCACGCCCTGCATGATCGCGTCGGTGACCTCCGCCACGACCTCGACCGATCCTGTCGTGGACATGACGCGCACGAGCTTGCCGTCCTCGACGCGCAAGCGCGCCGCGTCGTCGGGATGAATGTGCATCGTGCACCGATTCGTGCCGCCGGCGAGCAGCGGCAAGTTGTGCATCCACGAGTTGTTGGAGCGAAGCTGGCGGCGTCCGACGAGCACCATGCCGCCGTTGCGCGTGCGCGACAGCGACGCGCGCAACCGCTCGACGTCCGCGACGATCGGCTCGGGCGCAAGCTCGATCTTGGAGCTTGGCGTGCGCAACACCTCGGGGATGCGCGGCTCGAGCGGGCCGAGGTCGATGCCGTGCGGATGGGCTTCGAGCACGTCGAGGGTGAGGCCGTCGGGGTTGCGTCCGAACGCGTCGCCGTACGGGCCGGTGCGCAACATGATGTCGAGGATGCGATCGGGGCCGCGCCGGTGCGCGACCGCGCTCCACGCCTCTTCCACGTCGACGCCGTGCGCCGGCGATGCCGGGCTCTGCAACGCGCGCTGCAAGGTCTCGCGCGCGAGCATCGCGTCGAACGCGTCGACGTCCGCGTTGGGGCCTTGGCCGGCTGCGATGCCGGCGAGACGGGTCACCGCTTCCCATTCGTGCAGCGCACCGTCGGCGAGCGGAAGGATCGCGGGAGAGAACTTCGTCACGTTGCGGCACGACAGTTGATAGAACGCGATGTCGTACTGGCTCTTCGTGAGCACGGACTCCCCGGGCAGGATGACGTCGGCATGACGCGTCGTCTCGTTGCGGTAGATGTCGACCGAAACCATGAAGTCGAGCTGTGCGAGCGCCGCGTCGAGCGCGCCGGAGTTCGGCGTGGACACCGCCGGGTTGCCCGCGAGCGTGATGAGCGCGCGCACGCGTTCGTCCCCGGGCGTCGTCATCTCGTCCACGAGGTGCGCGACCGGAAACTCGCCGTAGATCTCCGGGAAGTCGTGCACGCGGCTGCGGCGCCGCCCGAACCGGACGCCGCGTCCGGTGCCCGAGGTTCCGCCGGTGGTGAAGCCTCCCGCCGCGGGCTTGGTGAACATCGCGCCGCCGGGACGGTCGAGGTTGCCGGTGAGCACGTTGACGACGTCGACGAGCCACGACGACAGCGTCCCGAACTCTTGCGTGCACGTGCCGATGCGTCCGTACGCGACCGCCGACTCCGCGCTCGCCATCTCGCGCGCGATGCGGCGCGTGACGTCCGCGGGGATGCCGCACACCTGAGCGACCGCTTCGGGCGTGAACGGCTGCGCGAGCGCGCGCACCTGGTCGAGGTGGCCGTCGGCGACGTGATCGATCAAGCGTCCGGGCTTCGCGAGGTTCTCAGCGAACAAGGCGTGCACGATCCCGAACAGGAAATGCGCGTCGGTGCCCGGCACGATGAACAGGTGCTCGTCGGCTTCCTTCGCGGTGCGCGAGCGGCGCGGGTCGACGACGACGAGCTTGCCGCCGCGCTTGCGGAGGTCGCGCAGGCGCCCCGGCAGGTTGGGCGCCGTGAACAGGCTGCCGTTCGACGCAAACGGGTTCGCGCCGAGCATGAGCATGTACTGCGTGCGGTCGACGTCGGGAATCGGAATGGAGAACAGCGTTCCGAACATCAACCCCGAGGAGACGTGCTTCGGCATCTGGTCGACCGTCGACGCCGTGTACACGTTGCGCGTGCCGAGCGCGCGAGCGAGCACGCGTCCGTACAGAAGTCCGGCCAAGTTGTGGGCGTTCGGGTTGCCGATGTACATGGCGACCGCGTCTGGCCCGTGCTCCTCGAGGATCGGCCTGAGGCCGGCGTCGATGCGCTCGAAGGCCTCGTCCCACGATGCTTCGCGGAAGCCGCCGTTGTTGCCGGTGCGCACCAATGGCGTGTGCACGCGATCGGGATCGTTCTCGAGGTCGACGAGCGCGAGCCCCTTCGGGCAGAGATATCCCTTGCTGAAGACGTCGTCCTTGTCGCCGCGCACCTGCAACAGCGTGCGGCCGTCGAGCGTCAGCTCCACACCACACGTGGCTTCACAGAGAGGACAGGTCCGGTACGCAGTGTGCTGTTCCATGACGTCGGCTCCTTTTTCTCTCACAACGTGGAGTTCGCGATCCATCGGCCGAGCACCTCGTCGCTACCGCTCACCGCGACGCCGTCGCCGGGCTTGCGCCTGCCGTACACGAACAGCACGAGGTCTTCGGCGCTCGCATCGACGGATGCCGTGGCGGCGCCGGGTGCATCATGGCTCCACGTGAACCGATCCGGTTCGAGGGTGATCAGCCATCGCGCGTCCGGTGAGCGCAGCGCGAGCGTCTCGCCCTCGCCGCGCAGCTTCACGACGTTGGGCGCGAAGTATTCGGCGTGTGGCAGGTTGTCGAGGAACTCATCGACGCCGTCGTAGGCGACGTCGGGTGGGATGGCAGGGCGGATGCCGAGCGCAAGCTCGGCGTCCGCCCGGTGGACGGCAGTCTCGTGGAGCATCCGTCTCGGCCAGAACCGCACGTGCTTGTCGGCTCCCCACGCCCACATCTCCGCCCCGGGATCGGCGCCGCGCACGGCCTCCGCAAGAATTTCACCCCCGTCGCGCAGCCAGCCCGGAAACTCCTTCGCCTCGCCGGGGATGCCGAGGTCCATCTCCTTGGACGGGATGCGCTTCGGGCTGAGCGTGAGCACGTGGTTCGCGGCCCAGCGGTGCACTCCGCCGACGTGCTCCAGCAAGTCGCGCAGCGTCCAGGGCGGGCAGGTCGGCACCGGCGCGACGAGGTCGTCGCCCTCCACGGTCCCGGCCAGGCGTTCGACCTCGGCGGCGACCAGCTCGGCGTAGCGGTCGAGCGTCAGCTGATGACAGGTCGCGACCATCGGAGCGACGATACCACCCGGCCGAGCGCTTACCATCCGCGCGTTCTTCGCGCATGTTCGCGCCCGGCCCCGGAATCGGGTGGAATGACTGCGTGAAGAAATCCAATGACGAGGTCGTCCACGAGACGCCGATCGCCGTTCCGGCCACGACCAAGGGCTTCGCAGAGTTCGGCGTCGGCAAGGACGTCGTCCAGGCGCTCGCGCTGCGCAACGTAAACGGGACCTTCGCCATCCAGGCGCTCGTGCTGCGCGACGCGATCGCGGGACGCGACGTGCTGGCGCGGTCGCGCACCGGCTCGGGGAAGACGCTCGCGTTCGCGGTGCCGATCGTGGAGCGGATTGCGCGCGGCGAGCGGAAGCCGAGCGCGCTCGTGCTCGTCCCCACGCGCGAGCTCGCGTCGCAGGTCGCCGAGGAGTTCCGCTCGATCGCAGACGTGCGCGACCTCACGACGGCGACGGTGTACGGCGGCGTCGGCATCTCCGAGCAAGCGAAACGGGCGGCGAAGTCCGCCATCGTGATCGCCACGCCGGGACGGCTGCTCGACCTCGTGCGCCGCAAGCTCATCAAGCTGAGCCACGTGCAGATCTGCGTGCTCGACGAAGCAGACCGCATGCTCGACATGGGATTCCTCCCCGACGTGAACAAGATCTTGTCGATGCTTCCCGAGGAACGTCAGACGATGATGTTCTCCGCCACGCTCGACGGCGAGGTCGGCCGGCTCGCGCAGCGGTACACGCAGTCGCCGATATTGCACGAGGTGGAGGACGATCGCCCGACAGTCGCCGAGGCCGCGCACCGGTTCGTGTCGGTGCCGGCGGCGAGCAAGCTCGCCGCGCTCGTGCGCGAGCTGGCGGCGGAGCGCGGTCTCACGCTGATCTTCGTTCGCACGAAGCGCGGCGCCGATCGCCTCGCGCACTCGCTGACGCAAGAGGGCATTCGCACGGTGGCGTTGCACGGCGACATGAGCCAGGCTGCGCGCGAGCGGACGCTCGCGCGCTTCGCGTCGCGCAAGGTGGACGTGCTCGTGGCTACCGACGTCGCGGCGCGCGGGCTCGACCTCGAGCACATCACGCACGTCGTGAACTACGACCCGCCCGACGACGAGAAGGCGTACGTGCATCGCGTCGGCCGCACCGCGCGCGCGGGCCGCGGCGGTACCGGGATCACGTTCGTCACGCCCGAGCAACGCGCCGACGTCAGCCGCATCGCGCGCCGCCTCAAGCTCGACGCCGAATTCCAAGCCGGCGGCATGACGATCGCTCCGCCGTCGAAGGTCTTTACCGGAGGCGCCGGCCGCAACCGCATGCTCGGCCGCCGCCCGCGCCGCCGCTTCTAGCGCGCGCTCCGCCGTGGGACGTCCGGACTTCGCACGCAGCGTCGAGGAGACGCTTGCCGCGCTGGCCGTGAGTCGCGACGGCGACGGGTGGTCCGGCGTCATGCCGGCGAACATGTGGGGACCGATCGTCTTCGGCGGCTTCGTGGTCGCGCACGCGATCTCGGCCGCGACCGGCGACGCCCCGCCCGGATCGCGCATGCACTCGCTGCACGCGTATTTCCTTCGCCCGGTTCGCGGCGGGCTACCGATCGCGTATCGCGTCGACGCGTTGCGTGACGGGCGAACGATCACCACGCGTCGCGTCGAGGCCGAGCAGGACGGCAAGCACGTGTTCAGCATGACGTGCTCGTTCGCGATCGACGGCGACGGATACGAGTATCAGCTGCCGATGCCGGATGGGCTACCCGACCCCGAGACGGTCACCACCGAACGCGTCGGCCCGTGGACGATCGCGTCGCTCGGCGGGACCGAGCCGCAAGCCGACGGCACGCGCCGCTCCACGCACCGCATGTGGTTCCGCATCGACGAGCCGCTCCCGGACGATCCGCATCTGCACACTGCGCTCCTCGGCTTCGCGAGCGACATCACGTTCACCGGCGCCAGGCCGCTCCACCTCGACGGCGACACGCGCGGGATCGTGAGCATCGACCATGCCGTGTGGTTCCACCAACCCCTGCGCGCCGACGAGTGGGCGTTCTACGACGTGCATTCGCTCGTCAACGCCGGCGGGCGAGGTGCGCTACGCGGCACGGTGCATTCGCGCGATGGGCGGTTGTGCGTGAGCGTCGTTCAGGAGACGGTGCTCATCCGTTATGAAGATGCGCCGGCGCCGAGCCACTAGCGCCCACGACCTCGAACTGCGCCATCATCGCGCGATCCTCGTGCGCGAGCAGGTGGCAGTGGAACATGTAGCGGCCGAGGTTGTCGGTGAACGTCGCGGCGACCACGATCGTCTCGTTGGGACCCACCCGGAACGTTTCCTTCAACGCGCACGACTCGCCGGCCGGCGTCTCTAGCGTCGAGGGGCACACCGGGTCGAGCGCGAGATCGGACTGCGACGTCTCCGGGCCGAAGCGCGCGACGAGCCGCCAATCGACGTCGTGGATGTGCACGAGGTGGTCGATGCCGGTGGAGTTCACGAACGTCCACAGCTCCGTCGAGCCGAGCACCGGGTTGAGCGGCGCGGTGTCCACGCGTTCGTGATCGAAGGCCCGTCCGTTGATCGTCCACAATGCGGGCTGCGTACCCAGCTCTTGCCCCAGCACCCACGTGCGCGCGTTCGTCGGCGGATGCTTCAGCAAATCCACCGTCTCGGGCAACGGACGCAACGTCGGCGGGACCACGCTCGGGTCTTCGGTTGCGTCTTGCGTCACGCGGAACTGCATTACGTTCTGCATGTTCCCGAAGCCCCGCGCGTGCTTCAGCACGATGTCCTGCCCGAGCTTGCCGGCGAAGTCGATCACGACCTCCACCCGCTCGGCGGGACCGATCGGGATCGAGGTGCGCGCGACCGGGAACGGCATGAGGCCGCTCTCGGTGCCGACTTGGATCATCGGCTGGTCGTTCGACAGCGCCAGCTCGTAGGAGCGGTCGTTCGACGCGTTGAGGATGCGGAAACGGTACTTGCGATCGGCCACCTCGAAGTACGGCGTCGGCGCTCCGTTGACGAGCGTCGTGTCGCCGAACGTTCCGTTGCTGTCGAAGGTGAACGAGAGCTGGTTGTTCTCATCGAACGAGCGGTCGGCGATCATCAACGGCACGTCGTACTCGTCGACCGGCAGCTTCAACGCGCGGTCCACGCCGTCCTCCACGATGAACATGCCGGCCAGGCCCATCCACACGTTGCGGCTCGTGTTGTCCATGGTGTGGTCGTGGTACCACTCGAGCGCGCCGCGCTCCGCCTCGCCATTCTCCTTCAAGCCGTACGTGTACGTGCGCTGCCCTCCGCGCGGGATGAGGTAATTCGACGACGGAGCGTCCGCGCGACACTTGTGGCCGTCCATCGGCTGGCCGTCGTGCTCGCACGCGTTGTGGCCGCCGTGGCGGTGGATCGTGATCGCGCCGGCCTCGGTCGGGAGGTCGTTGACGAACGTGACGCGCGCCTCCGCGCCGGACTGCACCTTGATCGTCGGGCCGGGGAACGTGCCGTCGAACGTCCACATCGTGGTGGGTTGCGTCGTGGAGAGGATCGGCACCTGCGCCTGCACCGCGTGGATGGTGATGTCGGTGCCGGTCTTCACGGGCGGGATCGGGAGCGGCACCTCGAACGCAGCCGCGGCCGGCCTGGGCGCGACCTGGAGCATCACGGCGAGCAGCGCCAAGGCCGGAACCGACCTGAGCGCGCTGTGTCCCCTCGCCACACCCATACGACCTCGATCCTTTCGCCGCGGGCGGCTCTGAACCCTGTCCGCTCGCTCCCGGGATTCGGGACACAGCGGCAGGACACGCCTCACCCGGGGAGGATTCCCGTTCGGGAGTGCCGAACGCACCCGGGGTAGGCTCCACGCACGAAACGCACGAAAACGCACGAACGCTCCTGGAGGGACATGGCGACCAAGAGGCTGGCTCTCGCATGCGTGCTGGCGCTGACGCCCGCGCTCGCGATGGCGTCGACGCACGCGGCGCCCGCCGACGTGCCGGTGGTGGTGACCGGGTACACCTACTTCCCCGGCGACGAGGATCTCTCGGTCGTCGACGGCGACCTCGTCGTCACCGCGCTCGTGCTGCCGAGCGGCACGTCGGTCGTGCTCAGGAACGCCGACGTGAACCTGCTCCCCCATTCGATGACCGCGGACGAGCTGGGCCCGAACGGGTTCCCGCTGTTCGACTCCGATCTGGTTCCGACGAACGGCACCAAGTCCGTCACCGGCGTCGCGAGCTTGGCGCCCGGCGTGTACGGCTTCCACTGCCGCTTGCACGACTGGCGCATGCACGGCTATCTCCAGATCACCTGACACGCACGATGATCGAGATTCGCGAAGCGACGCCCGCCGACTACGCCGACGCCGGAGAGGTGGCCGTCGAGGGCTATCGCGAGTTCTATCGCGAGGCGCTCGGGTCGTACGCCGACCGCTTGCGCGACGTGCGTGCGCGCGCGGAGGGCGCCACCGTGCTCGTCGCCGTGACCGGCGTGGGAGAGATCGCCGGCGTCGTCACCTACGTGTCCGACCCGACCTCACCGTTCGCGCAGCATCAGGAAACAGACGAGGCGTCGATCCGCATGCTGTCGGTGGCGCCGAAGCACAAGCGTCGCGGCATCGGGCGCGCGCTCTCCGAGGAGTGCATCGTGCACGCGCGCAAGGACGGCAAGCGCGCCGTGGTGCTGCACGCCGACGAGATCATGAACGCCGCGCGCGCGCTGTACGAGAGCTTGGGATTCGTGCGCGACCCGGCACGCGACTTTCGTCCGGACGACGAGACGAACCTCGTCTGCTACGTGCTCGCGCTGTAACCGATCACACGGCTTGCAGCGGAGCCGGCAGCAGCGTCGATCCCATGAGGTAGGCGTCCACCGCAGCCGCGGCGGAGCGGCCTTCGGCGAGCGCCCACACGATCAGCGACTGCCCGCGCGTCATGTCGCCGGCGACGAACACGCCGTCCACCGACGTCATCCAGCTCTCGTCCTTCTTCACGTTGCCGCGCGCGTCGATCTCCACGCCGAGCTTGTCGAGCAAGCCGTTGCGTTGCGGCCCGACGAACCCCATCGCGAGCAGCGCGAGATCGCACGGCAGCTCGAACTCGCTACCGGCAACCGGCTCGAACGACGGGCGCCCGTCGCGGAAGACCATCTCCACCTCGCGCCCGCGCAACGCGCGCACGTTTCCGTCGGCGGTACCGACGAACTCGTCGGTGCCGACCGCGAACATCCGCTCGCCGCCCTCCTCGTGCGCCGACGAGGTGCGGAAGATGAACGGATACTGCGGCCACGGGTTCGAGGATGCGCGCTCCTCCGGCGGCCGCGGCATGATCTCGAGCTGGCGCACCGACTTCGCTTTCTGCCGGTGCACGGTGCCGAGGCAGTCCGCGCCGGTGTCGCCGCCGCCGATGATGATGACGTGCTTGCCCTCGGCGGTGATCGTGGGCGCGTCGAGCAAGCCTTCCTGCACCTTGTTCGAGCTGGTGAGGTAATCCATCGCGAAGTGGATGCCGTTCAGCTCGCGCCCGGGCACCGGCAGGTCGCGCGGTATCGTCGAGCCGCCCGCCAAGAGTAGAGCGTCGAACTCGGCGCGCAACAGGTCCACGGACACGTCGACACCGACGTTGGCGTTGCACGCGAACGTAGTGCCCTCCACGATCATCTGGTCGATGCGGCGGTCGAGCACGCGTTTCTCCATCTTGAACTCGGGGATGCCGTACCGCAGCAATCCGCCCGGCTTCGGCGCGCGCTCGTACACGACGACGTCGTGACCCGCGCGCGTGAGCTGCTGCGCGGCGGCGAGTCCCGCGGGGCCGCTACCGATCACCGCGACGCGCTTGCCGGTGAGCGTCTTCGGCGGTACCGGCACCACCCAGCCTTCGTCGAACGCGCGGTCGATGATCGAGACTTCGATCGCCTTGATCGACACCGGCGGCGCGTTGATGCCGAGCACGCACGCGCCTTCGCACGGCGCGGGGCACAAGCGCCCGGTGAACTCCGGGAAGTTGTTCGTCGCGTGCAACCGGTCGATGGCGTCGCGCCAGTCGTCGCGATACACGAGGTCGTTCCACTCCGGGATGAGATTTCCGAGCGGGCAGCCCGAGTGACAGAACGGCACGCCGCAATCCATGCACCGCGCGGCTTGCGTCTTGACGTTGACGATCGGAAGCGGCTGGTACACCTCTTTCCAATCGCGCAAGCGCTGCCCGAGCGGGCGGTAATGGATCGCCTCCCGCTCGTGCTTGAGGAACCCGCCTTTCTCACCCATGTGCCGCCGCCATCACTGCTTCCTCCACGGACTCTCCACGTTCCATCGCGTGGCGCGTCGCTTCGAGCACGCGCTTGTAGTCCTTGGGCATCACCTTCACGAAGCGCTCCGCCGCCTTGTACCAGTCGGCGAGCAACAGGTACGCGATGCCCGACTGCGTCGCGGAGTAATGCTTCTCGACGGTCGCGTGCAGCCACGCCTCGTCGGAGTCGTCGAGCGGGTCGAGGTCCACCATCTCGGGATTGACGCGCGAGTGGAACGAGCCGTCCTTGTCGTACACGTACGCGACGCCGCCCGACATGCCGGCGCCGAAGTTGCGCCCGGTCGTGCCGAGGATCACCGCGCGCCCGCCGGTCATGTACTCGCACCCGTGATCGCCCACGCCCTCGACCACTGCGGTCGCGCCGGAGTTGCGCACGCAGAATCGCTCGCCGACGACGCCGCGGATGTACGCCTCTCCCGCGGTCGCGCCGTACAGGATCACGTTGCCGGCGATGATGTTCTCCGACGCCTTGAACCGCGCGGAGCGATCGGGATGCACGATGACCTTGCCGCCCGACAAACCTTTCGCCAGGTAGTCGTTCGCGTCGCCCTCGAGGCGCAGCGTGATGCCGCGCGGGATGAACGCGCCGAACGATTGACCCGCCGATCCGCGGAAGTGAATAGAGATCGTGTCCTCGGGCAGGCCGTCGCCGCCGTACCGCTTCGACACGCGATAACCGAGCATCGTGCCGACGGTGCGGTTGATGTTGCGAATCGGCATCTCCAAAGACACCGGCTCGCCTCGTTCCAAAGCCGGCGCGCACAGCTCGATCAAACGGTTGTCGAGCGCCTTCGCGAGGCCGTGATCCTGCTCGCCCGCGTGGTGGCGCACGGCGTCCTCCGGCAAAGACGGCACGTACAGGATGGGCGCGAGGTCGAGGCCGTCGGTCTTCCAGTGCTTGATCGCCTTCTCGGTATCGATCAGCTCGGAGTGCCCGATGATCTCGTCGAGCGCGCGGAACCCCAACGCGGCGAGGTACTCACGCACCTCCTGCGCGACGAACTTCATGAACGCTTCCGCGTGCTCGGGCTCGCCGTCGAACCGCTTGCGAAGCTCGGGGTTCTGCGTCGCGATGCCGACCGGGCACAGGTCGAGGTGACAGACGCGCATCATGATGCACCCGATCGCAACGAGCGGCGCCGTCGCGAAGCCGAACTCGTCCGCTCCCAACAGAGCGCCGATGATCACGTCGCGCCCGGTCTTGAGCTGGCCGTCCACCTGCACCACGATGCGATCCCGCAACCCGTTGATGAGCAGCGTTTGCTGCGTCTCGGCGAGACCCAGCTCCCACGGGCCGCCCGCGTGCTTGATCGACGACAGCGGCGACGCGCCGGTGCCGCCGTCGTGACCGCTGATCAGCACGACGTCGGACTTCGCCTTGCACACGCCGGCCGCGACCGTGCCCACGCCGACCTCGGCGACGAGCTTCACGTGCACGCGCGACTCGGGGTTGGAGTTCTTCAAGTCGTGGATCAGCTGCGCGATGTCCTCGATGGAGTAGATGTCGTGGTGCGGCGGCGGGCTGATCAATCCCACGCCCGGCGTCGCGTAGCGCGTCTTCGCGATCCACGGATACACCTTCTTGCCCGGCAGCTGCCCGCCCTCGCCGGGCTTCGCGCCTTGCGCGATCTTGATCTGCAAGTCGTCGGCGTTCGCGAGATACAGCGACGTGACGCCGAACCTCGCCGAAGCAACTTGGCGGATGCGCGAGCGGCGCGAGTCGCCGTTAGGGTCGAGCCGGTCGCGCTCCGGATCCTCTCCACCCTCTCCGGAGTTCGAGCGTCCGCCGAGACGGTTCATCGCGATCGCAAGCGTCTCGTGCGCCTCTTGCGAGATCGAGCCGTAGCTCATCGCGCCGGTCGCGAAGCGCTTCACGATCTGCTCCACCGGCTCGACCTCGTCGATCGGAACCGGCTCGCGCGCCCCGAGCTTCAGGCTGAAAAGGCCGCGCAACGTCGCGATGTTGCGCGACTGCTCGTCCACGGCCTTGGAGTACTTCTTGAATACTTCGTAGGACTCGTCGCGCACCGCTTGGCGCAGCAGCGCGACGACCTCGGGGTTGAACAAGTGGTACTCGCCCTCGCGGCGCCACTGGTAATGACCGCCGTGCTCGAGCCCGCGATGCGCGCGCGCCGTCGGACGATCCGGGTACGCGACGCGGTGACGCGCAGCCACCTCGCGCGCGATGCCGTCGAGGTCGATACCGCCGAGGCGCGACACCGTGCCGGTGAAGTAGTCGTCCACCAGCTCTTGCGCGAGCCCGATCGACTCGAACACTTGCGCGCCGCAGTACGACGCAACGGTGGAGATGCCCATCTTCGACATCGTCTTGAGCACGCCCTTGCCGAGCCCCTTGACGGTGTTGTAGATGGCCTTCTTCGGCTCGATGCCGTCCAGCTCGCCGCGCGCGACCATGTCCTCCACGCTCTCGAAGAGCAGGTACGGGTTGATCGCGCCCGCGCCGTATCCGATGAGGCACGCCATGTGGTGCACCTCGCGCGCGTCGCCGCTCTCGATGACGAGGCCGACCTTCGTGCGCGTCTTCTCGCGGATCAGGTGGTGGTGCACGGCGCTGGTCAGCAGCAGCGACGGGATCGGCGCCAGCTCCGCGGTGGAGTGACGGTCGGAGAGGATCACGATGCGCGTGCCCTTGGCGATCGCGTCGCTCACTTGCTTGCACACCGTGTCGAGCGCCTCGCGCAACGCCTGGCCGCCGCCCTTCACCGGGTACAGGCCCGAGAACACGCGCGCCTTGAACCCGGGGAGGTTGCCGTCCTCGTCGATGTGCACGAGCTTGTTGAGCTCGTCGTTGTCGATGATCGGGTACGGCAGCACGACCTGGCGGCACGACGCCGGGTTCGGCTCGAGCAGGTTCTGCTCCGGGCCGAGCGTGGACGACATCGCCGTCACCAGCTCCTCGCGAATCGCGTCGAGCGGTGGGTTGGTGACCTGCGCGAACAGCTGGCGGAAATAATCGAACAGCATGCGCGGGCGGTTCGACAGCGCGGCGAGCGGCGCGTCGTTGCCCATCGATCCCACCGGCTCGGCGCCTTGCTGCGCCACAGGTCCGACGAGCACGCGCAGCTCTTCCTCGGTGTAGCCGAACGTCAATTGCCGGCGCAGCACCGACTCGTGCGTGGGAATCTCGCGCGTGCGCACCGGAAGCTCGTTCAGATGGATCTGCCCGGCGTGCATCCACTCCTCGTACGGATGCTCGCGCGCAAGCTCTCCCTTGATCTCGTCGTCGTCGACGATGCGGCCCTTGCTCGTGTCGACGAGGAAGATCTTGCCCGGCTGCAAGCGTCCCTTCTTGACGATCTTCGCCGGGTCGACGTCGAGCACGCCGACCTCCGACGCCATCACGACGAGGTCGTCGTCGGTGACCCAGT
>JBIOWR010000109.1:0-4029 GCA_044868775.1 Actinomycetota bacterium | reverse complement strand
ACGGCGTCGTTCGACGCCCAGCGCCGGCCGGTGGCGTTCGGCATGCCGTGGGAGGACCTCGTGCGCGAGCAGCCGCAGCTCGTGGAGCTGTTGCAGACCGGCTTCGACACCGCGGTTGTTGGTTTTGGAGACGAGCGCGGGTTGCACCATTACCTGCCGCCGTATCCGCCGCGCGTGCACGACGCGGTGTATGCGTGCGATCCCACCGAGGTGGCCGCGCTCACCGACTCGCTCGAGTTCGTGCGCACGCTGGCGACGCTCGACCCGCGCGCTCCCGCGCACGAGCTGGTGGCGGCCGCGATTCGCGAGGCGTCGATCGCGCGCGGGCGCGACGAGGCGTTCTTGGCGCAAGCGGCGCGCGCGGTGTCGGACATGTTCAAGGAGGACTACGACACGGCGATGGCGATCGTGAGGAGGCTGTCGTGACCGACACCACCGGCCGGGCGATCGTCGAGGAGATGATCGCGGAGTCCAAGCGCCGCACGATCGCGCACGTGATCAAGGGCTCGCTGCTCGATGGGCTCGTGGCGCGACTCGCCGACGACGCCGAAGTGGAGGACGTCCGCGTCGGACGTTTCGTCGTGATCGAAGGCTCGCGGACGCGCTACTTCTCCAGCGTGCACGACGTGACGCTGTGCGCAGCCAACCCGGCGGTGCTGCTCTCGCCTCCTCCCGAGACGGATCTCGCCCGAACGTCGCTCGCGGGAACCCAGACCTATGTCACGCTCGACCTCAAGCCCAAGCTCACGCTCGACCCCGTCACCGGCGAGGTGCACCCGGTCAAGACCGTGCCGGCGCACTTCTCGCGCGTTGCGGAAGCCACCGACGACGACGTCGCCACGGTGTTCGGCGAGCCCGGTGGAGACAACCTGCGCATCGGCACACCGCTCGAGATGGACGCGCCGGTCTGCCTCGACCTCGGCCGCCTGGTCGAGCGAAGCAACGGCGTGTTCGGCAAGACCGGCACGGGCAAGTCGTTCCTGGTGCGCATGCTCCTCGCCGGCCTCATCAAGTCGAAGCGCGGCGTCACGCTGGTGTTCGACATGCACAACGAGTACGGCTGGGCCTCGCTCGACGAAGAGACGCGCCGCCGCGCGCCGAGCCTCAAGCAGGCGTTCGACGCCGAGGTGGACATCTTCTCGCTCGATCCCGCGTCGAGCGTGCGGCGCAAGGTCATGCCCGACTACGAGGTGCAGATCGCGTACCGCGACGTCGAAGTGAGCGACCTGGCGCTGCTCCGCGACGAGCTGAACCTCTCGGACCCCGGCATCACGCACGCGGAGCTGCTCTCACAAGAGCTGGGCGCGAACTGGATCCCGGAGTTCATCTCCACGACCGGCGAAGACCTCAAGGACTTCGCGCGCGCGCACGGCATGAACCTCCCGGCGTTGCAGGCGCTCCAGCGCGCGCTCAAGCGCTTGCGCAAGCTGCCGTTCCTGCGCGAGGCGGGCACCGACGACTCCGTGAAGCGCATCATCGAGTCGTTGCTCGCCGGCCGGCACGTCGTGCTGGAGTTCGGCGGCCAGACCAGCCTGCTCGCGTACATGCTCGTCGCGAACATCCTCACCCGGCACATCCACGACCGCTGGCGCTCCGAGAAGGAGGCCGCGAGCGCGGAGGACCGCATCGATCACCCGCCGCAGCTGACGATCACGATCGAGGAGGCGCACAAGTTCCTCTCGCCGGAAGCGGCGGCGCAGTCGATCTTCGGCACGATCGCGCGCGAGATGCGCAAGTACAACGTAGGGCTGCTCGTGGTGGACCAGCGCCCGAGCGGGATCGACGAGGAGGTGCGCTCCCAGCTCGGCACGCGGGTGATCGGATCGCTGGACGACGAGCGCGACCAGCAGGCGGTGCTCGCCGGCCTCCCCGACGCCAACGCGATGCGCGTGCTGATCAACAACCTGGAGCCGAAGAAGCAAGTGCTGCTCGCCGGCTACGCGATGCCGATGCCGATCGTGGTGGACGTGGACGACTACTACGACTTCTTCATGCGCATGAGACAGGACAAGAGCGCGATCGCGCAGATCGATCCGTGGGCGGGCCGGGGAACGTGACGCGGGTCCTGCACTTCTCGGACCTGCACCTCGGGATCGAGGCGCACGGCAGGCCCGACCCCGCGACCGGCATCAACCAGCGCGTGCTCGACGTCGCTGCACGCCTCGACGAAGTGGTCGACCATGCGATCGCGAACGACGTCGACCTGGTGCTGTTCGCCGGGGACGCGTTCAAGAACTCCAACCCGACGCCCACGTTGCAGAAGATGCTCGCGGAGCGTGTGCGCCGGCTGACGAAGGCCGGCGTCCGCGTCTTCATGGTCGCCGGCAACCACGACCTGCCGCGCATGACCGCGAACGTCACCGCGTTCAGCGTGTACTCCGCGCTCGAAGCCGAGCACGTGTGGATCGCGGAGCGCGCCGGCGTGTACGAGATTCCCTTGCGCGACGGCGGTGTCATACAGGTCGCCGCGATCCCGCACTTCTGGCCGCGCGCGCTCGCGGCGCGGCACGCGGACGCGGGCACCGAGGTGGACGTCGACTCGCTCGCGCACGAGGTGGTGGCGAGCAAAGTCCGGGAGCTCGCGACCCAGGTGACCCCGGGTGTGCCGGCGGTCCTCACCGCGCACCTCGAGGTCAAGGGAATTCCTCGGGAAAGCTCCCAGGACCGCTACGACACTACCGAGGTGCGCGTCGGCGCGAGCGCGTTGGTGAACGAGGCGTTCCCGTACGTGGCGCTCGGCCACATCCACGACCGCACGCATCGGTTCGATCGTGGGGGAGTGTTCGTCCGCTACTCCGGCTCGCTCGAACGCGTGGACTTCGGGGAGGAGGATCAGGAGAAGGGTTTCTACGTCGTGACCTACGACGGCGCTGCGCTCGCCGGCGAGCCCGAGTTCGTGCCCGTGAACGCGCGGCGGTTCCTCACGATCGACGTGCGAGTGACGCCCGGCGCGGAGACGGAATCCGTCGTGAGCGAGGTCGAGAAGCACGACGTGACGGATCGGATCGTGCGCGTTCGCGTGCGCACGCACCGCGAATCGTTCGCGCTCATCGACCAGCGCGCGGTGCACGCCGCGCTTGCGCCCGCCTACGAGGTGTCGCTGCTGTGCGTGCCTCCCGAGGAGGCGCCCACGGTGGGGCGCGACCCAAGGTTTGCGGAACAGATGAGCGAGAAGGCCGCGCTGGAGGAGTTCGTGCGCTCGGAGTTCGCGAAGGACGCCGACGAGCTGATCAGGCTCGGCACCGCGCTGATCGACGACGTGCTGGCGGAGCGATGATCCCGATAACGCTGAAGCTGGAGAACTTCCTCTCGTACCGGGAGATGCCCGAGCCGCTCGACCTCGGCGGAGTCCA
The DNA here is from genome assembly GCA_044868775.1 of Actinomycetota bacterium. GTDB lineage: Bacteria > Actinomycetota > AC-67 > AC-67 > AC-67 > JBIOWR01. Next base: position 676 of record JBIOWR010000109.1, on the reverse strand, counting down.
CATTGCGTGCTTGAGCGGCGCGAACGGCAACGGCAAGAGCGCGCTCCTCGATGCGATCACCTGGGTGTTGTGGGGCAAGGCCCGCGGCAGCGAAGGCGGCCAGGAGCAGGAGCGCCTCATCCGCGACGGCGCCGACGAAGCGCGCGTGGAGATGACGTTCGAGCTCGACGGCCAGACCTATCGCGTGGTGCGCGCACGCACGCGCAAGGGCAAGGGCGATCTCGCGTTGCACGTCGCGGGCGAGGGCGGGACGTGGACCGACATGGGCGCGGAGAGCGTCACCGGCACGCAAGCGGTGATCACGAACCTGCTGCGCATGGACTACGAGGTCTTCACCAAGAGCGCGTACATCTTGCAGGGGCGCGCCGACGAGTTCTCCACGCTGGAGCCGTCGAAACGCAAGGACGTGCTCGCGAAGATCCTCGGTTTGGAGATCTACGAACGGCTCGCCGACCGCGCGAAGGAGAACAAGAAGGAGCACGCCGGGCTCGCGGAAGCGTTGCGCGCCGACGCCGAGCGCTACGAGGCCGAGCTGCTTGCGGTCTCCGACCTCGAAGCCGCGCGCGCCGGCGCCGAGCAACGCGCCGCCGACGCGGAGACGCAACGCGCCGCGGCGCAATCCGCGTGGGAGCAGGCGCAGAAAGCGCTCGCCGAGGTGACGGCGGTGGAGGACGAG
>JBIOWR010000108.1:0-9372 GCA_044868775.1 Actinomycetota bacterium | reverse complement strand
ATTGAAGATCACGTCGAGCGGATAGTCGACGAAGGCCGGCCCGCGATGAGGCGCGATCGCGGCAGCGATCGCGCCGGAGGTGACCTTGCCCACGAGCGCCGTGTCGAACGCGGTCTCTGCGAACTTGGTGACGTCGCGCACGAGCGGCAGGTGGTCCATCTCCTGCAAGCTCCCCTGTCCCCAGCGCGATTGCGGCGCGCGCCCGCCGAGCATGAGCAGCGGCGAGCCGTTGAAGAACGCGGAGACCAACGGGCTCATGCCATTCGTGACGCCCGGCCCCGCCGTGAGCGCGGCGACGCCGAGCCCGCGCGAGAGCTTCGCGTGTCCCTCCGCGGCGAACCCCGCCGTTTGCTCGTGACGCGTGTCGACGATCTTCATGTCGCGGCTCTTGAAGCCGTCGTAGATCGGGAAGATGTGCCCGCCCGACAGCGTGAACACCCGGTCGACGCCGTTCACGCGCAACGCTTCGGCGATGAAGTCGCCTCCGTGACCGTTCATCTGCGCGCTCATGTCGCGCATCGTCGCCGGAGTGCCCGCTCTGCCGCAAACCGGAGCGGCCTATACTCCGCCGCATGTCGTTGCTCGTGACGGTGGCGCGCGCGTCGGAGCTTGCGCCCGGCGAAGGAAAGGTCGTGGAGGCCGGCGGCAAGCTGTTCGCGCTCTTCAACGTGGACGGCGCGTTCTATGCGGTGGACAACACCTGCTTGCACCGAGGCGGCCCGATCGGCGAGGGCGACCTCGAGGGCACGACGCTCACGTGCCCGTGGCACGGGTGGCAGTACGACGTGACGACGGGGAGGCACCTGCTGGACCCGACGGTCGGCCTGCGAACCTACCCGGTCACGGTCGAGGACGGCGAGGTGCGGATCGAGGTGTGAGCACGCGGTCGTTTCCCCAGGTCGGCGGGCGCAAGAGCGGGAAAACGGCACATTCGCCAAGTTCCGAACACTCGGTCAGAAGTCGCGAAAGTGCATAGGCCGGCGGCGCACGATCGTTGAAACTAGCGATCACCCATGACGGACATGATCTCGAAGGCAGGGGTTGGGCTGACCCGGGGGAAGTCGATGCTTCGGGCTCGAGTAGGCCGCGCAAAGACGTGCAGCGCGTGCAACACGCGTCTGCCCGCCGGCGAGGTGCGCGGCAAGCGAGCGGCGTTGTGCGACGGGTGCTTCGCGCGTGCAGTGCGCGTGGTACTCCGTCCCTGCCGCAACTAAGCCGCAACCAAGACCGCGGCCAAGCCCGCGACCACGCCGCGGTCACGCCGCGACGAAACGCGGCGAGCGCGCGACCGCCGTAACGAACGCGGGCCTAGCCCTGCGACGTGATCCACTCCACGAGCGTGCGTACGCCCACACCCGTCGCACCCTTCGGGATCTCGTGGTCCTCGGACTCGCTCCGCGCGGGCCCGGCGATGTCGAGGTGCGCCCACGGTGTGTCGCCGGCGAACTCCGCGAGGAACAGCGCCGCGGTGATCGCGCCGCCGTAACGCCCGCCGATGTTCTTGAGGTCGGCGATGTCGGAGTCGATCTCCTTCCGGTACTCGCGGTACAGCGGCATGTGCCACGCAAGCTCGCCCGCGCGGTCGGCGGCGTCGGTGAGATCGCGCGCGAGGCGGTCCTCGTTGGAGAACACGCCGAACGCGCGATTGCCGAGCGCGACCATGCACGCACCGGTCAGCGTCGCGACGTCCACGATGACGTCGGCCTTGCGCTCCTTCGCGTGTACGATGCCGTCGGACATCACCAGCCGGCCTTCGGCGTCGGTGTTGCCGACCTCCACGGTCTTGCCGCCGCGGATGCGCAACACGTCGCCGGGATGCAACGCGTTGCCGCCGGGCATGTTCTCGGCGGTAGTGACGATGGCGGTCACCGCGACCTTCGGCTTGAGCGCCGCGATCGCTTGCATGGTGCCGAGCACCACGCCGGCGCCGGCCATGTCGGTCTTCATCCAGTCCATGCCTTGCGTCTTGATGTCGAGTCCGCCGGAGTCGAACGTGATCCCCTTGCCGACGAGCGCGATGTGCTTCTTCGCGCCGGCCGGTTTGTATGTGATCTCCACGAGCCGCGGCGGTTTGCGGCTGCCTCGGCCCACGCCGACGAGCCCGCCGTATCCGCCGGCTTCGAGCTGCTTCTCGTCGAGCACCTTCACCGTCAAGGAAGCGTTCTTCGCGATGCGCTTTGCCTCGTCCGCAAGCGATTGCGGGCTCTTGTCCATCGCGGGCGTGTTCGTCAGGTCGCGCGCCAGCGCGGTCGCGGCGGCGAGCACCTCCGCGCGCTTGATGCCCTTCGCAGCTTTCTTCTCGTCCCAGCCCTTTCCGGCGAGGAGCGTGACGGTGCTCACGCTTGGACGCGGCTTGTCGCCGTTCGGCGAGGCCTTGTAGCGATCGAAGCGATACGCGCCGAGCAGGAACCCTTCGGCGAACGCGCTCGCGAGCTCGTCGGCGGCGCCGCGCGCGGCTTGCCCGATCGTCGTCGCGATGGTCTTCGCGGTGCCCGCGCGCCGCGCGACGAGCGCGCCCGCGCGGCGGACCTCATGCGCCTTGACCTTCGCTTTCTCGCCCATCCCGACGAAGAGCACTTGCGGCGCCGGGATCTTGCCGAACGTCGGCACGATCAGCGCGTCGCCGGCCTCTCCTTTGAAGCGGTGCTGGTCGAGCAGTTGCTTCAGGTTCACACCGAGCTTGGATGCGACCGCGTCGGCCCCGGGACCGGCAACGGCGTCTTTGTACACCGGCACGGCAACGAGGTCGGCGGCAGCGGTTTCCGGGCGTTCGTGCGCCACACGTATTGCAGGCATGCGAGCTCCTTCGGACGGGTCGTCAGCGGCCGGAAAGTATAGACGTCTTCGGGGCGGTGCGGACGTCCGAGCCAGGGTTTCTGACAAGTCGAGTGGGCCCTCGCCGAATGGGTCCCAAACCTGTCGCGATCAGCAAGGCTGCGCAGTACAAGAGGTCGTATTTCCCACCGCTTCTTGGGCGCAAGCAGGCTCCGGGTCGGCAACCGTTCGGGTATGCTGATTTCACCATGTCAACCCGACTCGAAGAGAGCCTCGGCTTGCTCCTCAGCCGAACCCGTTTCTTGGAAGGGGTCTCGAGGCTGCTCGACTTGGGGAATACCCACGGTTTTCATTCGTATCTAGACGACAGCCCACTTATGACCCGAGTGGCGGCAGACTGGTCCACCATCGGTAATGATCTACGCGTTGCCCTTATGAGATGGCGAGACCAAATCGCGTCACGAACTGATGAGTCGTAAGAAGAAGCGCTCCCCCTCCCGCGGCAACCTCGCGCAGCGCGCTCCCCACGCGCCAACACCCAAGGGCTTCGTTGCGTATGAAGAGCAAAGCTTTAGCGGTCCCATGCCGCATCCCGACTTGCTTAAGGGCTACGATGAAGTCCTTCCCGGAGCTGCTGAAAGAATCCTGGCAATGGCCGAAGGTGAAGCCACTCATCGTCGAAACATGAGTGCATGGGCGTTGCGCAGCGCGATTCGGCGATCGTGGGGCGGGCTTATGTCGGGCCTGATTGTCGCCCTCGCATTTCTGGGCGTGAGTGGGTGGCTGATTAGCGACGGTCACGAGTTGGCCGGAAGCATCCTCGGCACAGTCGATCTTGTCGCCCTGGTAACGGTCTTCGTTATCGGTCGGAAAACTACCGGCATCTAACGGAATCCGAGGTCGCTGCGACACATGAACAGCAGCTACGAGCGCATGTGACAGAGGGGCACCAACAAGGCGAGGATGGACGCGCCGATCCACGCGCGACCCAGGAGGACGCCATGACCGTGCAGATGCTCGTGCTGTATCGCACGCCCGAGGACGCAGAAGGGTTCGAAAAGCGCTACCTCGAGGGCCATCTCCCCATCGTCAAGACGTACGCCAACATGAAAGACGTGTCGTTCTCCAAGGTCACGCGCAAGCTGGTCGGCGAGTTCCCCTACGACTACGTGTTCTCGGGCACGTGGACCGACAAGGACGCGTGGAAAGCCGACCTCGGCTCCGACGCCGCCCAGGAAGCCACCAAGGACGCACAGTCGTTCGCTCCCCCGTTCGACGTCGTCGTGCTGGAGACGCTCGCATAACTCGATTGATTGGAGCCAACGTCATGGAGACCGTCGCCTACGAAGTAAGCGAAGGCATCGCAACGATCACGCTCAACCGCCCGGAGGTGCTCAACGCGCTCAACGGACAGATCTCCGAGGAGCTTGCGAAGGCGTTGCGCGAATCGTCGAGCGATCCCGCCGCGCGCTGCGTCGTGATCACCGGCGCGGGGCGCGCGTTCTCGGCCGGCGCGGACCTGAACGAGCTCGAGCCGTTCTACGCGAAGGGCGAGCCGCCGCCGGTGGCCGACTCGTTGCGCGTGCGGTATCACCCCGTCATCCAGGGCGTGCTCGACAACAACAAGCCCGTGATCGCGTCGGTGAACGGCGTCGCGGCGGGCGCCGGGTGCTCGCTCGCGCTCGCGTGCGACTTTCGCATCGCAAGCGACAAGTCCAGCTTCTATCAAGCGTTCATCAAGATCGGGCTCTTGCCGGACTCCGGCGCGAACTATTTCCTGCCGCGGCTCGTCGGTCTCGCGAAAGCGATCGAGCTCGGCATGCTCGGCGACAAGATCTCCGCGGAGGATGCGCTGCGGCTCGGCCTCGTCACCAAGGTCGTCCCGCACGACGCGTTGATCGAAGAGACGCGCGCGTTCGCCGCGCAGCTTGCGGCCGGACCGACGAAGGCATACGCACTCACGCGCAAAGCGATGCATTTCGGGTCGTCTCACGACGTCGAGCTGACGATGGACCTCGAAGCCGACTATCAGCAAGAGCTTGCCGCGACGTGGGACCACATGGAGGGCGTGATGGCGTTCTTGCAGAAGAGAACGCCGAACTTCGAGGGGCGCTGAACCGCGGCGCGCGTAGAATGGTCGGTGCGCGGCCTCACGAGGGCCGCGACCGGGTGAGGCGAGCAACGAAAGGAAGCCGCGGATGACCTACGAGGAGCGAACCCGCGAGTTCAAGGCGCGCATCGACGCCGGCTCCAAGATCGAGGCGACGGACTGGATGCCCGATCAGTATCGCGAAGCGACGATGAAGTTCATCGAGATGCACGCCAACTCCGAGATCATGGGCGCGCTGCCCGAACGCGAATGGATTCCGCGCGCGCCGACGCTGCGCCGCAAGCTCTCGCTCACCGCGAAGGTCCAGGACGAGGTCGGCCACGCGCAGATCCTGTATCGCATCGCGGAAGACCTCGGGAAGAGCCGCGAGCAGATGTTCGACGACCTCGTCAACGGGCGTACGAAGTTCCACAACGTCTTCCACTACCCGACGCGCTCGTGGGGCGACGTCGCGGTGATCGGGTGGCTCATCGACGGCGCCGCGCTCGTCACGCAGCACGCGCTGCTCGGGTCGAGCTACGCGCCGTACGTGCGCGCGATGCGCCGCATCTGCGCGGAGGAATCGCTGCACCTGCGTCACGGCGAAGACCTGGCTCTCGAGCTTGCGAGCGGCACACCCGCGCAACGCGAGATGCTCCAGGACGCCGTGAACCGGTGGTGGACGCCGATCATGCATTTCTTCGGCCCGCCGTCGAAGCCCGACAAGGACGTGCTGCTGTACTGGGGCATCAAGACGCGCTCCAACGAGGACCTGCGGCAGGAGTTCTTCTCCACGTACGTTCCGAAGCTGTGGGACATCGGCATCTCGGTTCCCGACACTTCGTTGCGCTACGCGACCGATCGCGGCGAGTGGGATTGGGGCGACCCGGGCTGGGACGAGTTCTGGGAGGTCGTGCGCGGCAACGGTCCGATGACGAAGACGCGCCTCGCGTGGCGCAAGGCCATGTGGGACGAGCACGCGTGGTTGCGCGACGTCTTCGCCGGCATCCCGCGCGCGGTGGCCTAGCGATGGAGGTGTGGGAGGTCTTCTCCCGCCGCACCGCCGACGATCCGCTCACGCACGTCGGCTCCATCAAGGCGCCCGACCTCGACGTGGCGCTGCTGCTCGCACGCGAGACGTTCTTCCGTCACGGCGAAGGCGTCGACTGCTGGGTCACGCGGCGCGCAGACATGCACCGCTCGTTTTCGCCCGAGACGCTCGGCGGCGTCACCGACAAGTCGTACCGGCGGCCGGACGGCTACGTCGGCATCGGCGGCAAGCACAAGCGCATCCGCGAGGAGCTCGCGCAGCGCGGCGTGTCGATCCCGGGCGAGCGGCCGCCGTCCTCGCGGTCGCCGTCGCCCTCGCCGCCGTCACCCTCGCGAGAGGCGGCGCGAGACGATGAGTAACGCGCGCATCACGCTGCTGCTCGCCCTTGCCGACGACGAGCTCATGACCGGGCACCGCCTCGGCGAGTGGACGGGCTGGGTGCCGTACGTCGAGGAGGACCTCGCACTCTCGTCGATCGCGCAGGACGAGCTTGCGCACGCGAAGGCGCTGTACGAGATCGCGTGCGCGCTCGGCGCCGCGCCGGACTCCGACGCGCTCGCGTTCGGGCGCGCGCCCGAGCAATACCGAAACGCGGTGATCTGCGAGCGCGCCAACGTCGATTTCGCGTTCACGCTCGCGCGCCACTACTTGTACGACACCTCCGACGACGTGCGCACGGAATCGTTGCTCGACTCGTCCTTCAAGGACCTCGCCGAAGTGCTGCGTGTGTTCCGTTTGGAGGAGCGATACCACCTGGAGCACGCGCACACGTGGTTCCGCCGCCTCGCCGACGGCCCGGTCGATGCGCGCCATCGCTTCGGCGACGCGCTCACGCGCGTGTTTCCGGAAGCCATCGCGCTGTTCGAGCCGCTCCCCGACGAAGCGGCGCTCGTCGCGGATGGCACGATGCCCGCGCCGGATGCGGATTTGCTCGCGCGCTGGCTCGACCGCGTCGCCGCCGACCTCGAGAGCGTCGGGCTGGAGCGCGTCTTGGAGTCCAACGCCGCCACCTCGGTGGGCGAGCTCGTCCCGACGAGCAGCGGCGCCGCGGAAGCCGCCGCACCCGGCGCGCCGTCGTCCGTCGCGGCCGTCGAGCGTCGCGACGGGCGGTGGGTGCACGCGGGCGCGTTCTCCGGAACGGGAGCCGGCGGCCGCTCCGGGCATCACTCCGACGAGTTCGCGCCGATGTGGGAAGAGATGACTGCGCTGTACCGCGCGCACCCGGGAGCGACCTGGTGAACGCGACGGTGACCGAAGAGGTCGTGCGCGACGCGCTCGCGAGCGTGATGGACCCGGAGATCCCGGCGTGCTCGATCGTCGACCTCGGCATGGTGCACGACGTGCGCGTCACCGGCGACGCGATCGAGGTGGACCTGCTGCCGACGTTCGTGGGGTGTCCGGCCACCGACATGATCCGCCGCGACGTCGTACGGGCGCTGCGCGGCGTGGCGCCCGACGCGGCGCCCAAGGTGACCTTCGTGTGGGACCCGCCGTGGACCACCGACCGCATCACCGCGTCGGGGCGCGACGCGTTACGCGGTTTCGGCATCGCGCCGGCACCGGCGGCGCGCTCGACCGGCACGACGCTGCTGCAAATCCAGGTTCCGTGCCCGTACTGCGGGTCGCTCGACACCGTCGTCGAGAGCGACTTCGGGCCGACGCCGTGCCGCACGATCCGCTACTGCCGCGCGTGCAACAACCCGTTCGAAGGCTTCAAGCGCAAGGAGCTGTGAGCGCGTGGCCGGCGAGCTGATGTACGGCGAGCTCGCCGAGTGGTTCCCGTTGCTCACCGCGCCGCACGAATACGACGTCGAGGCGGAGGCGATGGCCGAGCGCCTCGAACGCTTCGCGCGCCGCCCGATAAAGCGTGTGTTGGAGCTTGGCAGCGGCGGCGGACACAACGCGAGCCATCTCAAGAAACGCTACGAGATGACGCTCACCGATCTCTCCGCCGACATGCTGGCGCAGAGCCGCAAGCTCAACCCGGAGTGCCGCCACGTCCAAGGAGACATGCGTTCGTTGCGCTTGGGTGAACGTTTCGACGCGGTCCTCGTGCACGACGCCGTGCAGTACATGACGACCGAGGAGGATCTCGCGATGGCGACCGCCACCGCGGTCGCGCACCTCGAGCCGGGTGGCGCCGTGCTGTTCGCTCCCGACGAGATCGCGGAGAGCTTCGTCGCGCGCACGTCGTGCGGCGGGCACGACGGCGAGGGCCGCTCGATGCGCTACCTCGAATGGATCCACGAGCGCGACCCGCGTGAAACGACGGCTCGCGTCACGTACGTGTACGCGTTACGCGACACCGACGGCAGCTTGCGCGTCGAGCACGAGGACCACGTGGTCGGATGCTTCCCGCGCGCGACGTGGCTGCGCTTGCTGAGCGGCGCGGGCCTGGAGCCGCACGAGCTCCACGAGCCGGGCCAGACCGACTACGCCGAGGTGATGTTCGTCGGCGTGCTGCCCGAAGACCGGCGGCCCGCCGGAAACCGCTAACGTAGAGCCACAAACGACCGGAGGAACCCGAGCATGGCCGACTACAAGCTCTTCATCGACGGGGAATTCCACAACGCGGAGGACGGCAAGGAGTTCGACACCGTCGACCCCTCCACGGGTGACGCGATGGCAACCGTCGCGCAAGCCGGGAAGGCAGACGTCGAGAAGGCCGTCGCGGCCGCGCGCGCCGCGTTCGACGACGGCCGGTGGTCCGGCCTCAAGCCCGAGAAGCGCGCCTCGTTCCTCAGCGCGATCGCCGCCGGAATCAAGGAACGCTCCAAAGAGCTGGCGGAATTGGAGACGCGCGACTCCGGCGGAACCATTCGCAAGACCAAAGCGGACGTGAGCAGCACCGCGTACACCTTCCGCGTCTACGCCGACTACGCGACGAGCGTTCCCACCGAGCAGGTGATGGAGCGCACGGTCATGCCGGGCCCGTCGCTGAATTACGTGAAGCGCGAGCCGCTCGGCGTGTGCGGCGGCATCATCCCCTGGAACTTCCCGTTGCTCATGGCGGCGTGGAAGATCGCTCCCGCAATCGCGGCCGGCAACACCGTCGTGCTCAAGCCCAGCGAGAACACGCCGCTCACCGCGCTCGTGCTCGCCGAGATCGTCAAGGATGCCGGCCTGCCGGACGGCGTCGTCAACATCCTCCCGGGCTTCGGCCCGAGCGCCGGCGAAGCGCTCGTCGCGAGCATGGACGTGGACAAGATCGCGTTCACCGGATCGACCGCGGTCGGGCGCCGCATCCTCCAGCTCGCGAGTGGCAACATCAAGAAGGTGACGCTGGAGCTGGGCGGCAAGAGCGCGAACGTCGTGCTCGACGACGCCGACCTCTCCCTCGCGATCGACGGCGCGTTGTGGGGCATCTACTACAACGCCGGACAGGTGTGTAACGCAGGATCGCGCTTGCTCGTGCACCGCTCCATCCACGACGACGTCGTCGACCGCCTCGTCACGC
>JBIOWR010000107.1:0-5766 GCA_044868775.1 Actinomycetota bacterium | reverse complement strand
GGCGCAGCCGTGGTAGCCGCGGGTTAAGCCCGCCTCGGCTTGCGCGCGATCGCCACCGTGCAGCCCGAAACCTCTGCCGGCTCGGCGAGCAAGAAGTCCTCCACGCGCACCGCCCGGCGCGCGGCCTCCGCTTCCGGGAGCGGCCACTGCGGCACGCCCCTCAGTCGCAGCAACGTTCGCCGCAACGGCACGCGAACCGGTCCCGGCAGCCCGCGCACGAGCCTTTCCACGCGCGTGATTTTGCCGACGAGCGCCCACTCCTTCTCCGCCGCCGCGACGAGTGTCTTGGTTCGCGGCAGCGACTCGTCCTGCACCTGACCGTACAGGCGCACGTCGTCGAAGTACCGCTTCAGCTCGCGCTGCAACAGCGCGGGCGTGAAATCGCGGAGGTGATGCGGGTTGAACTCCTTCGTCGCCGTCGGCGGCAGCCGGTCGACGTTCGGTGTCGTGACGTAGGTGAAACCGCCGGGCTTCAGGACGCGCGCGATCTCGGACAGGAAGTCGTCCGTCTCGGCCACGTGCTCGATGGCTTGCAGCGCGCCCACCGCGTCGAACGACGCGTCGGCGAACGGCAACCGCCGCGCGTCGCCACCCACGAAGAGCGCGCCGGGATACTGCGCGGCCGATTCGCTCAGCAGGTCCGGCGTGACGTCGAGCCCCACCACGACGGCGCCCCGCCGTTGCAGCACGCCCGAGCCGTAGCCCTCGCCACACGCAAGGTCGAGCACGAGCATGCCTGGGTCGATGCGCGACGCGAGGTCGACGTAGCCGAAGAGGTGACACGTGAACATGAAGGACTCTTCGGGGTAGACGCGATCGACTCCCCAGACGTCGGCCGCCGTCTCCCCCGCCATGCGGCGATCAGTCGCGCCCGAACCCCGTCGCAAAGGCGGACTTCGTCTCGGGCTCGATCTCGCGCGGCAGCGCGAGGCCCGTGATCTCGCTCAAGTCGATGAGCACGAAGGGCGTCTTGGCGTCGAGCGACGTGTCGTCGTGGCGCACGAGCATCGACGATTCGTGGATCCACACCACGGTGCCGGTGACCCATCCCGCTCCCCCGCGCAGCGCAACCGCGACGGGATCGCCATTGTGGAGCTCGTCGGAAAGCTTCTTGCCCATCTCGTCAACGTCCTTTCTCGGCACGGAACCATTCGATCGTTCGCTTCAAGCCTTCTTCGGGAGGAACGTGCGGCTCCCATCCGAGGATCGTACGCGCTCGCGTGATGTCGGGGCGGCGCACGTTGGGGTCGTCCACAGGACGCGGAAGGTATTCGATCTCGGACTTCGAACCGGTCAGCTCGATGACGAGCTTCGCAAGGTCGAGCACCGTCATCTCGAATGGATTGCCGATGTTCACGGGATCGTGCTCGTCGCTCTCCAGCAGGCGAATGAAGCCCTCGACCTCGTCCTCGACGTAACAGAAAGAGCGCGTCTGGCTCCCGTCTCCGTGTACCGGCAGCGGCGCGCTCTCGAGCGCGGCGGAGATGAACTCCGGGATCGCGCGCCCGTCCTTGGGACGCATACGAGGACCGTAGGTGTTGTGTGCCATGACGCCGGTTCCGGCCCAGAAGTTTTCGCGGCCGGGAACACAGAAGTCGTAGACCCATTCGGTGGGCGGGACCTCGCGAACGTCTCGCACGGCGGCCCACACGAGATCGCCCCAGCGCCGTGCTTGCAGAACTTGCGCGACGTCACCATCCCATTCGAGCGGGCTCCACGGAGCGACGCGCGTCAACGTCAGCCGCCAGAACGGATACGTGCAGTCGCCCGTCCTCTTTCGAAAACGCGTCTCGTACCGACCAACCGAAGGCACCAAACCGAAGCGAGCGAACGCCACGACGAGATCGTCCTTCAACGCCTCCGACGTCGTGGAGAACTCGTGCCGCACTCCCTCGGTGAATTTCGAGCCCGAATGAACCCCGTCTCCTTCCCGGTATCCTTCGATGAACCATTTCAGTCGCACGAGGGGAAGGCCCAGCACCCATCCGGGAATCCGCTTGGGGCCGGCGTCGAATCCGAGGTGACGCAGCAGCGCCAGCAGGAGCTGAGAATGGACGAAGATCGCCGGCGCTCGCTGGTCGCTTCCACCACTCCACACGACGTGCAGGTTCAGGTCGCGCTCGAAGATCTTCGCCGCGCGCTCGAGCAAGTCGTTCGAGCACGAGACCGAGACGAAGGAGCTCTTCGGAAGGTTCTCATAGAGGCATCCCTCCGCCACCAACAACCCCAGCAACCAGAGAAGCTCGTCGCTTATCTCGATGCGCTCGGGCACGAGAGATGCACGGCCGCTGGTGCGCAACCTGACATGGGCTTGCGCGGCGATGGGTATGCCGAGCTTGCGCATGACCGCAAGCGGCAGCTGATTCTTGATGCGGAAGCCGTGGATCCGGCCCCAAATCGCCGACCGCCACATCCTCGCACGAGCGCCGAACCCTGCACGGGCCATCGCGCCGAAGATCTCGAAACGATACGACCACGCAACGTCGCCGAGCTCCGGGCTCTCTACCAGGATGTCCCACGGATCTCGGCCCGCGGCATCCCACACCTCGGTCATGCGCACGACGCTTCGATCGCGCTCGGGGACGCTGATCTTCGCGGCGATGGCGACGCGCTCGCCTTTCTGCAATTGCGATACCGGCTTGGCGCGAGGACCTTCAGGCGTCTCGACGAAGATGCTGTGATCTCCCGTGACTCTTATCGATCTTCCGTAGCGGAGAGACAGCTCGTAGCACGGCCCGTTTGGTGGATGTCCGACGAGGGCGATGGCCTCCGCCGCTGTGACTCGACCGTTCACGTCGAACGCCGGCACGCGATACCCATCCAGATCGACGCCCGTCAGTCGCGCGGCAAGCTCGCCAATCGTCTCCCTGCGCAATTCCGTGCCGTCGTCGTAGAGCACCTGCTCGTCGGACAAGATCGAGTTAAAGATGCGCACGATGCGCGTGTCGAGGCCGTGCGCGCGGTGATACGCCATCGTCATCGCCTCCGCGAAGCGCTTGGCTTCGTCGTACACGCCGCGCGGGCCGATCGGGTTCACGTGTCCCCAGTACGTCTCCGGTTGCGGGTGCACTTGTGGGTCGCCGTACACCTCGGACGTGGAGGCGAGCATGAAGCGCGCACCCTTCGCTTTCGCGAGGCCGAGCGCGTTGTGCGTGCCGAGCGCGCCGACTTTGAGCGTTGGGATCGGGTGCTGGAGGTAGTCGACCGGAGACGCAGGCGAGGCGAAGTGCATCACCGCGTCCACTGCTCCCTCCACGTAAACACTCTTGGAGACGTCCACGTGCTGGAACGCGTAGCGCGGGTTCGCGGCGAACATCTCCACATGCTCGCGCCTCCCGGTGAGCAGGTTGTCCGCGCAGACGACGTCGTGCCCGTCCGCGAGCAAGCGTTCGCACAGATGCGAGCCGAGGAAGCCCGCTCCGCCCGTGACGACGACTCTCATGGTCTCCGAGAATACACGGGAGCGATTACGCTGGAGACTTGCGGGCGTAGCACTGGATGAGCGTGCCCCTGCCGAGCTTGCGTCCCACGAGCTCGAGCGCACCGACTGCGTGTGCCCAGCGGCCGGCCCCCTTCCAGGTGAGGACGGGGAAGAAGACCGGGTCGCCCTTGCCGGTCGTGAAGAGCTTCTCCGGCTGCAACGTCGCGCGGCCGAGCAACGTGCGCAAGCTCGGCTCGTCGAACGCATACAGGTGCCCGGGCGGAGCGAGCGAGCACGAGAGCTTGTCCTTGCCGTACCGACCGCGCGCGCGGTGCGCCAGGTTCGTCACCGCGTACACGAACGCTCGCGAGTTCGGCACGCTCACCATCGCCATCCCTCCGGGCGCGAGCACGCGCGCGACCTCACGCATGAGCGTGACTGGGTCGGGCACGTGCTCCACGACATGCGACAGCCACACCGCGTCGAACGACGCGTCGTCGTATCCCGCTTGGTCGAGCGTGGCCGAGCGAACGGTGAGACCGCGTAAGCGCGCCGCCGCAGCGGCGCTCGACGACGGCTCCACGCCTTCCGCATCCCAACCGAGGTCGCGTGCGGCGGCGAGCGCCGCGCCGGTGCCGCATCCCACGTCGAGGAACCGCCCGCGCCGGCCCAGCGCGCGTTCGAACAAGGCGATCTGCCGCTTCCACGCCTCGAGAGACATGCGTTGCCACTCGTCTTCGCGCGGGCGAACGCCACCGGCGTAGTAGATCTCGTCGTAGTAGTCGCTCGCTTCTGGGATGGCGTTGCCGTTCGGCATCGGGTCGACGAAGTACACGCGGCAGGTCATGCACTCCAGGTACGTCCAGCCCGGAGGATGAGCGACGGGGCGGACGGATGCGCTCCCGCAAACGCGGCAGGCGCGCGCGGTATCGCTAGCGCCCAACGCCCTCGTACGTGAAGCCCATCTGACGCAGCATGTGCGCGTCGAGGAAGTTGCGCGCGTCGACGATCGCAGGCGTCGCCATGACGCCCTTCAAGCGCTCGAAATCGACCCACCGAAACTCGTTCCATTCGGTGAGGAGCACGACGCAGTCGGCTCCTTCCGCGGCCTCCAGCGGACCGGGCGCGCGCTCCATCCCGGGCACCGCCACGTACCCTGATTCGGCCGCAGCCGGATCGAACGCGCGAATGCTCGCGCCGTCCTCCACGAGCGTTTGCAACACCGCGATCGCCGGCGACTCGCGCACGTCGTCGGTGTTGGGCTTGAACGACAATCCCCACGCGGCGATCTTCTTTCCGCGGAGGCCTCCCAACAACCGCTCGACCTTGCGCGCGATCACGCGATGCTGCTCGTCGTTGACCTCCAGCACACCGCGCAGCAAGTCGAAGTCGTAGCCGTGCTGGTTCGCGACCGCGATGAGCGCTTTGCAGTCCTTGGGGAAGCATGACCCGCCGAAGCCTGGGCCGGGGCGCAGGAACTCGAACCCGATGCGCGCGTCGTAGCCCATGCCGAGCGCGACGTCCTTCACGTCGGCACCCACCGAATCGCAGATGTTTGCGATCGCGTTGATGAACGAGATCTTCGTGGCCAGGAACGCGTTGGACGCGTACTTGATCATCTCCGCGGTCTCGGGCTCGGTGACGATGAGCGGCGCGCCGAGCGGGCGGTACAGCTCCGTCAGCAAGCCTGCGGCTTTGTCGTTGCGCGCGCCGATGACGACGCGATCCGGGTGCATGAAGTCGTAGACGGCGGAGCCTTCGCGCAAGAACTCGGGGTTCGACGCGACGGCAAACTCGATCTGCGCAGGCACGCGCTCGCGGATGATGCGCTCGACGCGCAAGTACGAGCCGACCGGGATCGTGCTCTTGTTGACGATGACCTTGAACTCGCCGATGTGCGGCGCCATGTCGCGCGCGACGGCCTCCACGTGGCTGAGATCGGCGGAGCCGTCTTCCATCGGCGGCGTCGGCACACAGATGAACACGAACGTTGCGCGCCTGACGGCGTCGCCGAGGTCGGTGGTGAAGCGCAACCTGCCCGCTTCGCTGCCGCGAACGACGATCTCCTCGAGGCCGGGCTCGTGGATCGGAATCGTGCCGCCGCGCAGCTTCGCGACCTTGTCTGCGTCGACGTCCACGCACACCACGTCGTGCCCGAGGTCCGCGAAGCATGCGCCCGAGACGAGGCCCACGTATCCCGTCCCGACGACCGCAATCTTCATCTCGCTCTCCTCATCGCTCCGGGCGTCTTAGCGTAGCCCAGGCCGCTCTAGAAGGTATCGACGCGTTGGGCCGGCCTGAAAAAGAACGTGCGAGTGGACCTGCCGTTTTCGGGCTCCATGATC
>JBIOWR010000106.1:0-12251 GCA_044868775.1 Actinomycetota bacterium | reverse complement strand
AGTGGAGGCGTCGCTGCGCCGGCTCGAAGAGAGGCTCGGAACGTTGCCCGACGACGCGTCGCGCGAGCTCGCCGGCTGACGGAATCGCGCGGCGGGCCGCGTCGCGCGGCGCTATCGTCTCGCCCCATGAGGAAGCGGGTTGCGATGGTCACGTGCGCCGCGTACCGCGATCTTACGCCCGACGACCTGCTCGCTGCTGGCGTCCTCGCGGAACGAGGGGTACACGTCTCGCCGGTCTTGTGGGACGACGCGAGCGCGGACTGGCCGTCGTTCGACGTCGTCGTCGTGCGCTCGCCGTGGGACTATTACGAGCGCGCAGCGGAGTTCGCCGCATGGATCGCCGCGCGCGCCGCCGACGGGACGAACCTGTGGAATCCCGCGCGCGTGTTGCGCTGGAACATGAACAAGCGCTACTTGCGCGAGCTGGAACGCGCCGGGGTGGACGTCGTCAAGACGATCTGGCTCGAGCACGGCACGACCGCACGCGGTCTCGAAGACGTGCTGGACGAGCACGGCTGGACGTCCGCCGTGATCAAGCCCGGCATCTCCGCCGGCGCGCACCGCACGTTCGTCGTCACGCGCGACGATGTGCACGCGCACCAGCCCGAAGTCGACGCGCTCCTTGCGCACGGTGACGTGATGGTGCAGCCGTTCATCGAACGGCTCGTCGGCGAGGGGGAGTGGTCGCTGCTGTTCTTCGGCGGCGCGTTCAGCCACGCGGTCGTCAAGCGCCCGGCGAGCGGCGACTTTCGAGTGCAACCGCGGCACGGCGGAACGGTACACCCCGCCACGGCGCCGGGTGCGCTCGTCGACGCCGCGCGGCGCGTGCTCGATCACGCGCCCGGCGCTCTGATGTACGCGCGCGTGGACGGCGTGCGCGACGGCAACCGGCTGCTGCTGATGGAGCTCGAGGTGCTCGAGCCGTTCCTGTTCCTCGACGCCGATCCCGGCGCGGCGCGGCGGTTCGCCGGCGCGATCGTCGCGCGGCTCCGCTGAGCTCGAGCAGCGACCGGCTTGACGGCCGGCGGCGCTTGGTCGTACTATCAGGCCTAGTTCTATTCATACTAGTCCGATTCGTACTGAGTGGGGATGTGCGGGGATGGCGAGACGAGCGACGGCGAAGCGCGCGGCCGTGCCACCGGCGAGCGTCCCAGCCACCGCGTACGCCATCCTCGGAATGCTGTCGTTCGGCCAGACCTCCGGCTACGACCTCGGCAAGAGCGTGGAGCAATCCGTCGCATACTTCTTCAGCCCGGCAAAGAGCCACATCTACGCCGAGCTCCGGCGCCTGGTCGAGCTGGGGTGGGCGAGCGAGCGCACGGTTCGGCAGCAGGACCGCCCGGACAAGCGGTTGTATCGCATCACCGCCAAGGGCAAGCAAGCGTTGCGGCGGTGGATCGAGGAGCCGGGCGACGAGACCGATGCGTTCAAGAGCCCGACGTTGCTGCGCCTGTTCTTCGGGCACGTGGCGAGCACCGAATCGCTCATGACCCAGATGAAGGAGTACCGCGCCCAAGCGCAAGCACGGCTCGACGAGTTCACGGCCATGGAAAAGCAATTCGCCGACCCGCACGCCGCGTTGTTCCCGTACCTCACCCTGCGCTGCGGCATCGCGCACCAGCGCGCGTCGCTGAAGTGGGCCGAAGAGGTCCTGCGAGAGCTGGAGAAGCGATGACGGTCGCGGTGGAAGTGCAAGACCTCGTCAAGACGTTCCCGGCGCCCGGCGGCGGCACGCTCACGGCGGTCGACGGCGTGTCGTTCGAGGTGCACCAAGGGGAGATCTTCGGCTTCCTGGGCCCGAACGGCGCGGGCAAGACCACCACGCTCGAGATCATCGAAGGCTTGCAGTCGCCGACGAGCGGTTCCACGCGCGTGCTCGGGTTCGACGCCGCGGAGAATCCCGCCGCCGTCAAGGAGCGCATCGGCGTGCAGCTGCAAGCCGGCGCGTACTTCGACTACCTCACGCTCGAAGAGATCCTGGCGTTGTTCGGTTCGTTCTATTCGAAGCGGCTCCCGCCCGAGGAGCTGCTCGCGCGCGTCGGGCTCGTCGAGAAGCGAAAGGCGCTCGTGCGCGAGCTGTCGGGAGGGCAGGCGCAACGGTTCTCGATCGTCGCCTCAATGGTGAACGATCCCGAGGTCGTCTTTCTCGATGAGCCCACGACCGGGCTCGATCCGCAAGCGCGCCGGAACTTGTGGGAGTTCATCGCGGCGATCCGCGAGGAGCAAGGAAAGACGGTCGTGCTCACGACGCACTACATGGAGGAAGCCGAAGCGCTGTGCGATCGCGTCGCGATCATCGACCTCGGCACGATCCGCGCGCTCGACACGCCGGTCGACCTCATCCGAACGCTGCCGGCCGCGAGCCGTATCCGCTTCGAGACCTCGTCGCCGATCGACGAGGCCGCGCTGAAAGGCATCGGCGGGGTCGTCGACGTCGCGCGCTCGCACCGCGGTGGCGAATGGTGGGAGCTACGCGTGACCTCGGCCACCGGCACGCTCCCGGAATTCCTGGCGTGGGCGAAGCGTGCGCGCGTCGAGATCGACGACGTGCAAGTCATCCCGGCGACGCTCGAAGACGTGTTTCTGTCGCTCACCGGACGAAGCTTGAGGGAGTGATCATGAGCAAGCTGTTCGTGTCGAGCCTGAAGATGCTGTACCGCGACAAGCAAGCGCTGTTCTGGGCGCTGATGTTCCCGATCATCTTCGCCGTGGTGTTCGGCCTGTTCGATCTCGACGATGGCCCGCCCGTGAACGTGGGCGTCGTGATTCAAGGCAGCGAGTCGCCGACGTCGGAGACCATCCTCGACAGCCTCGGCGAGGTTCGCAGCTTCGACGTGCGGCGGTATGCGACGGAAAAGGATGGCCGCGACGCGCTCGCGAGCGGCAAGCAGGACGTGGTGCTCATCGTGCCGCCGGCCGGGACGAACGAGGCTCGCCTGTACTACAACGGCAGCGAGGTCGACCGGAACGGCGTCGCGCTCGGCGCGATCGAGCGCGTGATCCAGGGCATCAACTTGCAGGCGGCGAACGTCGAACCGGTGCTGGCGCTCCGCGCGGAGTCGGTGAGCGCGCGCACCGTGAAGTACTACGACTTCCTGTTGCCCGGGCTCGTGGCGATGGGCGTGATGAACTTCTCGATCACCGGCATGGCGATCGCGATCTCGCGCTTCCGCGAGCAGCGCATCCTCAAGCGCATCCTCGCGACCCCGCTTGCGCCGGCGAAGTTCCTCTCCGCGCAAGTGCTCGCGCGCCTGGTGCTGTCGGTCGTGCAGGCGGCGCTCATCGTCGCCGTCGGTGTGCTCGTGTTCGGCGCGCACGTGTACGGCAACTTGCTGTGGATCTTCCTGCTGGCGACGATGGCGAACCTGGTGTTCCTCAACATCGGCTTCGCGGTCGCCGGCCGCGCACCGAACACCGACGCGGCGCAAGGCATCGCGCAGGCGGTGTCGATTCCGATGATGTTCCTGTCGGGCGTGTTCTTCCCCACGGACTCACTCCCGAAGATCTTGCAGAAAGCCGTGGAGTACCTACCGTTGACGCCACTCATCAAGGCGTTGCGCAAGGTATCGGTGGACGGAGCGTCGATCACGGCGACCGGCACGCAGATCATGTTCATCGGTGCGTGGATCGTCGTGTCGTTCTTGCTGGCGCGCCGCAGCTTCCGCTTCGCGCGCGCGTGAGCCACGCGCGCGGTGCGCGCGTCAGGACACGTACACCTCGCCGTCGCGAACGGTGACGGTTCCGCGGCCGAGCGGCCAGGCCTTCGTCATCATCTTGAATCCGGCGCCGAGCCCCGGCACGCGCGCGAACACGCCTTGCGGACCCTCCACCATGCGCCCGGTGGCGACCTCGTAGCGGCTGGCGTGCCACGGGCAAACCAAGCACCCTTCGGAGTCGATGGAGCCCTCTGCGAGATCGGCGCCGAGGTGACGGCACGTACGCGTGACGGCGAAGAGCGTTCCGTTCGCGTTGCCGACCGCGTAGCGGCCGCAGCCGATAACGGTTCCGGGAGGTAGCTCTGAGATTGGTCCGACGTGCATCTCCGACATGGACGCCCACCCTGGCGACGTGGCCGCCCGATTGTACCGCTTCGAACCTCGATAGCCATAACGAAGTGATGCGTTTGACTCATTGTTCGCCGCGCGGGCCGGAGCGATACTCGGCAAACCGGACGGCGACATTGCGGGAGGTGGGGGATGACGACAGGGGCAATCGTTCTCACGTGGGGCGCACCCGTGCGCGGGCGTGAGGCGAAAGCACTGGAGGTCTTCAGCAAGGCGCTGACGACGATGGAAGCGCTCGCGAAAGAAGGGCGCATCCACGCGCACAAGGAGTACGTCAACATTACCGGGAACGCCACCACGTTCTCGGGGTTCCAGGTCGTCGAAGGGGAGATCGAGGAGCTCCTCAAGCTGCAAGTCGACGACGACTTCCGCCGGTTGCAGAACGAGGCGGCGAACATCGTCGAGAACTTCACGGTGACGGTTGCGGCCGGAGGTTCCGACCAAGCGATCCAGACGGAGATCACGCGGTACGTCGAGACGCTGCAGGAGCTCGGCTACTTCTAACCGCCCGCCGTTGCGAGGGAGGGGCCCTGGTCGGGGCCCCTCCGAGCATTTATGCGTGCGCCGCGCATCCACGCGCACGCCGAGCATTTATGCGTGCGCCAACCCGAGGACGATCTCCCACTCCTCGTCGGTCACCGGTTGCACCGACAG
Source organism: Actinomycetota bacterium (assembly GCA_044868775.1). GTDB lineage: Bacteria > Actinomycetota > AC-67 > AC-67 > AC-67 > JBIOWR01. The sequence goes on along the minus strand of JBIOWR010000106.1, from coordinate 7,533 downwards.
TCGCGCGCCGCGCTTCGACACGGCGACCATGCTCTCGAGCCCGGGCGTGCGCTTCAGCTCCGACAGCTCGACCACGCGCGGAAACTTCTCCACGAAGGCGACGTCGACCATGTACCACATCGGCTTCTCCGGTGTTGACTTCGGGTCGAAGTACGTGCCGCCCGGTTCCCATGCGGTGTGATCCGGATACGCCTCGCGCACGATCTCGCTGATGCCGGCGATGCCTTTCGGCTCGGTGCTCGAGTGATAGAAGAACGCGCGATCGCCGAGCTTCATCGCGCGCATGTTGTTCTTTGCGACGAAGTTGCGCACGCCGTCCCAGTGCTCGCGCCCGAGCCGTTCGAGGTCGTCGATCGAGAACACCGACGGCTCCGTTTTCATCAGCCAATACGCCACGCTTCCTCCTCGTTCGAGCGTGTGATCATAACGGGCGGTTGCCTTGCAACGGTTTGCGGCGGCGCCGGCGAGGAAACACCTTCACGAGAGGAGGTGTGTTCCATGGCGATGAGCGTGATCGAAGAGGTCATGACCCCCGACCCGGTAACGGTGCAAGCGAGCACGCCGATCACCGAGGTGGCGATGGCCATGCGGGACGAGGACATCGGCGACGTCATCGTGCTCGACGACGGGAAGATCTGTGGCATCGTCACCGACCGCGACGTCGTAGTACGTGCGCTCGCCGAGGGACGCGACCCGTCGTCGACGAAGGTCGCAGATATCTGCAGCCGCGACCTCACGACGGTGGCGCCGGGCGACCCGATTGACAAGGCCGTGAAGCTCATGCGTGAGCGTTCGATCCGCCGCATCCCGGTGGTCCAGGGCGACCGCCCGGTCGGCATCGTGTCGATCGGCGACCTCGCGCAGGACCGCGACCCCGAATCGGCGCTCGCCGACATCAGCGCAGCGCCGCCGAACAGCTGACGAAGATTTCGCAGACGTGAGCGCGGCGGGCGTAGCCCGCCGCGCGTCCTAGGTCGTGCCGGGCATCCTGGTCCTCAAGTCCAGCCTTTCGGCATGGTTCCGTGCGGCCGGCGCAGGTCGCGATCGTGATACGACGGGCGCTGCTCGTCGATGGCTTTGTCGGTGAGCCCGCCGCGCCATCCGGCGATCACACCTCCCGCAACGCCGCCGGCGAACGCGAGCGCGAAGATCACCATCACGAACGACCCCGAGATCGCCACGCCGTACATCGCGGCCGCAGCTGCGAATCCGACGAGGCTTCCGACGATCGCTCCGATGATCGCGCCGGCGAGCCCTGCGCGGAACATGGAGATCGCCTCCTCTCTTCGTGTTCCTCCCACGAAGGGTGGACGCGGAAACGTCTCGGCTCAGCGCTTCAAAGCAAGCGAGAGGGCGAAATCTCCACGTTCGTCCGTCCACCAGTGCAGCAGGTCGAGCCCGGCCGCATCGAGCTCGTCCTCCACGCCCCGGCGGCGGAACTTCGCGCTGATCTCGGTACGCATCTCCTCACCGGCGGCGAAGCGAGCACGCACGCCGAGCTCCGCTACGTGCACGTCTTGCTCGCGCACCGAACGAAGCGCCATCTCGATCCACTCGTTGTGCGCGTCCCAGCGCGCGAGGTGCTCGAACGCATCGAGGTCGAAATCGGCGTGCAGCTCGCGGTTGAGCACCGTGAGCACGTTCTTGTTGAACGCCGCCGTCACACCGCGCGCGTCGTTGTACGCGGCGTGCAAGCGCGCCTCGTCCTTCACGAGGTCGGTGCCGAGCAGCAAGGTGTCGCCGTCGTTCATCGTGCCGGCGATCTCCGCGAGGAACTTCTTGCGCGCCTCCGGGTACAAGTTGCCGATCGTTCCTCCCAAGAATGCGATGAGGCGGCGGCCCTCGCCGGGGATGCTCCACAGGTGATGCTCGAAGTCGCCGACGACGGCGTGCACGACGACGCCGTCGTACTCGTTCGCGACCGCGGATGCGGCCTCGCGCAGCGTGGACTCGCTGACGTCGAACGGCACGAAGCGCCGCAACGCTCCGCGATCGCGCATGGCGTCGAGCAGCAGGCGCGTCTTCTCCGACGTGCCGGAGCCGAGCTCGACGAGCGTGTCGGCGCCGCTGAGCCGCGCGACGTCCGCCGAGCGCGCGCGCAGGATCTCGCGCTCGCGCCGCGTGGGGTAGTACTCCGGCAAACGCGTGATCTCATCGAACAGGCGCGAGCCCGTGTCGTCGTAGAACCACTTCGGCGGAAGCTCTTTCGGCGACGACGTCAGGCCGCGCAGGGCGTCCGCGCGCAGCGCGTTGCGCGCGTCGTCGGGCCCGAGGTGGCTGTCGATGAGCACGCGCGTCGCCGTGCTCACAGCGGCGTCACCTCCACCGCGCCGCGCGTCGCCACGACGAGCGAGCGGTCCGGCACCTGCTGCCATCCATCGCCGTCGTCGATGGGCTCCGACGCCACGATCGTCACCTCGCCGCGGCGCAAGGTGAACAGGGATGGTCCGTGCGCGGTCGCCGCGAACACGTGACCGTCGGTAAGCAGCAGGTTGAGCCGTCCTCCCGACACGTCGTCGACGCGAGCAACGACGTCGCGCATCGCGTCGGCCGCGGTGGCGCCGGCGTCGAGACGGTCGAGCACGAGCGCGAACAGCAGCTCGGAGTCCGTCGATCCCTGAATACCGGCGAGGCGATCGTCGCTCACTTGCTTGCGGAGCTTCACGCCTGCGCCTTCCAGGAACGCATCCACGGAACCGTTGTGGGTGAAGGACCAACGCGCGCTCACGAACGGATGCGTGTTGCTCTCGTCCACGCTCAATCCCGGCGACGCGGAGCGCACCGCTCCCATGATCGTCGTGGACGCGATCACCTTGGCGATGCTCGCGAAGGAGCGGTCGGTCCACATCGGCATCGGCGTGCGGTAGCGCGCAGGGTCCGCCTGTCGCGCGTGGTCGTACCACGCGACGCCGAACCCGTCCGCGTTGAACCGGCCACGGTCTTGCATGCGCGGCGCGTACGACTGCTTGTGCAACGAGTGCTCCGGCTCGTAGAGCAACTCGTGGAGCGTGATCGCGGGTCCGAGGTATCCGATGAAGCGGCACACGCTAGGCGTCCCTCGCGCATCGGAATCCGGAGAAGATCTGGCGTCGGATCGGGAAGTCCCAGTTGCGGAAGGTGTTGCGCGCGACGAGCGGATGCGTCGCCCACGAACCGCCGCGCAACACTTTGAAGCGGTTGCCGAAGAACACCGCCGAATATTCCTGGTACGGGAACCAGTTGAAGCCGGGGTAGGGGAGGAAGTCCGACGACGTCCACTCCCACACGTCGCCGATCATCTGGTGACAGCCCCACGGCGACGCGCCTTTCGGGTACGCGCCCGCGCCGGCCGGGCCGAAATGACGGCCTCCCACATTCGCGTGCTCGTCCATCGGGTCGTGATCGCCCCACGGGAAACGGAGCTTGCGTCCGTCGGGCGTCCACGACGCGGCTTTCTCCCACTCGGCTTCGGTCGGCAAGCGCGTGCCGGCCCAGCGCGCGTACGCGTCGGCCTCGTACCAGCTCACGTGTTGCACCGGCTCGTCGAGCGGCAGGTCTTCCGTGTAGCCGAAGCGATCGCGCGCCCACGTGCCGTTGCCGCCGCGTTGCCAGAATTGCGGATGCTCGGCGCCGGACTTCCTGCGCCACTTCCAGCCTTTCTCCGTCCAGAAACGCGGATCGTCGTAGCCGCCGGACTCCACGAACCCGATGTAGTCGCGGTTGCTCACCGGCCGCACGTCGATCCAGTACGCATCGAGGTGGAGCGCGTGCGCGGGATGCTCGTTGTCGTACGCCCACAGCTCGTCGTCCGAGCCCATCGTGAACGCGCCGGCTTGGACGAGCACCTCGCCGTTCGGTGTCGTATCGGAGGCACGCGGCGCGGGCGTGGCGACCGGGCGGTAGCCCTCGCCCTCCTTCAATTGCAGCGTGGCGAGCATGGTCTCGTCGTGCTGGTGCTCGTGCTGCACGACCATGCCGTACACGTACCCCTCGCGCAGCAACGGCTTGTCGGCGTCGAGGCGCACGCGTTCGAGCACGTCGAGCGCGCGGCCGCGCACGTCGTGTATGTAGGTGCGCGCTTGGGTCGGATCGAGCAGCGGCAGCGCCGGACGGTCGCCGCGCGGATGCTTGAACGCGTCGTACATATCGTCGAGCTCCTGCGACGTCGTCGGGATGCCGGCGACCGCTTGCAGCAACCACAGCTCTTCGTAGTTGCCGACGTGCGCGAGGTCCCACACGAGCGGCGACATGATCGGAGAGTGCTGCTTCACCTGCTCCTCGTCGGACAGCGGCTCGAGCAGCGTGAGCGAACGCCGGCGCACGGCGTCGAGCTCGCGCGCGATCGTCTCCTTCAAATCCATGCCGGCTCCATTGTTCCCGTTTCTCCGGGCACGCGCCCGCTCGATGCCCAGGTGTCGAGCACGTCGTCCGCTGGCGAGCGTCCGCGGAACGTGAAGCGCGCGGCGAATGCGAGTGCGGCGCGTTGGGTTTCGGGATCGGTTCCGATACGGGGGAGTGCCTCCAGCCCCCGTACCATCAACGCGCGTGCGGCGCGTGCGAGGGACGGGTCTTCGAGGCCGCAGCGGCTCGCCGTCACCCACAAGCGGTTCGTGTCGCCGCATGCGGCGCGCACCGATTCGCGCGTCGCTTCGTCGTCGAGCACCGCGGCGGTGATCGCGACGGCCACGCGCCACCACGGGTCGGGGAGCGCGTCGATCATGCGCACCTCGAGCCATCCGCGAGGCCGCACCGGCGGGAACAGCGTGGTCGTGTGATAGCGCAAGTCGTCGATCGTCGGGAAGCCTTGCGCGTGTCCGTGCTCGATCCACTCCGCGAACGTCATCGGTTTCGACAGCGGCTCGTACCAGTCGGGCCGCACGCGCACGAACATGACGCGTGCATCCAGCACGTACGCGCTCCAACTTTCGATCGGGTCGTTCGTCGTGCGTGCCGGCCTGGTTCGCGTGCGGTCCATCGACCACCATGTGGCGAGGCGCGTGGACTTCCAGCCGGTAGCTCGGCCCTCGTACAGCGGCGAGTTGGCGAAGATCGCCGCGAGCACCGGTCCCGCCTCGCGCATCAACGCCCACCGCTCGCTCATCGCATCGCCGTCGCCGGTGTCGAGGTTCACCTGGATCGACGCGGTGCGACACATCATGCGGCGGCCCTCGTGACCCCAGGCGTCGAAGTAATGCTCCATCGCGGCGTAGCGGGGGAGGTGGAGCACGCGGGCGTGACCACGGATCGGGTCGAGGCCCGCCGCAGTCAGCGCGATGCCGCGGTCGGCCAACGCTCCTTTGATCGCGTGCTCGTCCAAGGCGAGCCGCTCGCACGTCTCGCCGGCGCTCGTTCCCGGCACGGAGCTGAGCTCGATCTGACCGCCCGGCTCGTAGGTGACGCGGCTGCCTCCCGGGAGCTCCCCGAGCTTTTCAACCGCCGAGCGCACCTCGTCGTGCGACGCCGTTGCGCGCGGGTCTCCGGTGGGATGCGTCAGCCACTCCACCTCGGCGCCGACCGCGCCGGAGGACGTGGCGAAGCACTCCTCGGCCACAAACCGGCGCACGTCGTCCGGCGTGAGGCTCGGCTGGGCAGACGGCATTTGCGTCCCTCTCCCTTCCCAGGGTTCGCCCACTCTAGGCGGTCCTTCGGGCGGCTGCGACCGGCGTTCGCTCCAACGGTCTGAGCGGTTCGAATATGCCGTCCCGGGTTGCCGCGTTCCGTTACATCTCGCATATCGTCGGTGCTCCATGTCCTCGGAGGGACTCGCCGCACGTCTCCGCGCCCGCATCCGGCGCGAGGGGCCGATCGCGTTCGCGGAGTTCATGGAGGCCGCGCTCTACGACCCCGACGAGGGCTTCTACGCCCGGCCTCCGATCGGCGCGTCGGGCCACTACGTCACGAGTCCGCACGTATCCGGGTGTTTCGCCGAGCTGCTGGCCGTCCAGCTTCGACAATGCCGGGCCGAGCTCGCGACCCTCACCCTCACCCTCGCCGAGGCCGGCGCCGGCGATGGGACCCTCGCCGCCCAGCTGCTGAGCGCTCTCGGCGACCCGGTCTCGTACGTGGCGGTCGAGCGGAGCGCCGGCGCCCGCGCCGCTCTGGCCGCGCGCGGGCTCACCGCCGTCGCGTCGCTCGGCGACGTGTCACCGTTCGAGGGAGTGATCCTCGCCAACGAGCTCCTCGACAACGTGCCGTTCCACCGCGTGCGCCGCCGCGGCGAGGCGCTCGTCGAGGTGTGCGTCGGCCTCGACTCGCCGCGCGACGATCGTTTCGTGGAGGTGGAGGCGGCCGCCTCGCCGCAAGCGCTCGAAGCGCTCGGCGCCGTTCCGATGAGCGATGGCGAGGAGCGCCCGTCGTCGCCGGGCTGGCGCGCCTGGGTGCGCGAGGTGGCGCGCGTGCTCGTGCGCGGGTGGGCGATCGTGATCGACTACGGGTTCGCGCGCGGCGAGACCGCGCAGTCGGTACGCGGCTATACACGCCAGCGCGTCACCGAGGACGTGCTGAGCGCTCCCGGCAGCCGGGACATCAGCACCGGCGTCGACCTCGACGTGCTTGCGTCGGAAGCACGTGCCCACGGCCTCGACGTCTGGGGCCCGGTGACGCAAGCCGACGCTTTGCGCGCGCTGGGCTACCGGGAGTGGATGGACGGCTTGCGGGCGCGCCAGGCCGGCGCGGAGGCGCGCGGCGACCACCGCCTCGCCTTGCAGCTGTTTGCGGAGCGGTCGCGCGCCCCGATGCTGGTGGACCCGGCGCAGCTCGGCAGCTTGCGGGTGATCGTGTTCGGACGCGACGTGCCGCCGCCGCAAATCGTGCAGCCTGCGTGACGAGCGCCCGGTATTGTTTGCGTCATGCGAAGCGGGAGCGTGGTCGCCATATACATCGGACCCGAAGCCGAGGGGCCGATGAAGGAGGTTGACTCCGTGCGCGCGGTTCCCGGCCGCGGGCTGGAAGGCGATCGCTACTTCGTCGGCGCTGGGACATACTCGTCCAAGCCTTCGCCCGGCCGGGAGATCACGCTGTTCGAGAGCGAAGCCGTCGACGCCGTGAACGCGGAGACCGACATCGTGCTGGACGGCTCCGAGACGCGCCGCAACATCATGACGCGCGAGATCGCGCTCAATCATCTCGTCGGCAAGGAGTTCCGCGTAGGCGACGTGCGCTTGCGCGGCATCAAGCTGTGCGAACCCTGCAAGCACCTCGAAGCGGTGACCGGCAAGAAGATCGAGCTGCCGCTGCTGCACCGCGCCGGGTTGCGTGCGCAGATTCTGTCCGACGGCGTCGTGCGCGTCGGCGACTCCGTCGAAGAGATCGCCTAAAGCGCGTCACACCGCGCGCTTCGCTCTGTGCGTCCGACCTCCCGAGGTTGTCGTTTCAAAATAACAACACGCGCGTGTTGTTATTTTGAAACAACGCACACGACGAAATGGTGTCCGCCCGCGTTACGGCGTCGCCGCGACGAACTCCACGATCACTTTCGCGAGCTCCTCGCCTTTGTCTTCTTGGAGGAAGTGCCCGGCGTCGGTGATGGTCGTGTGGGGCTGACCCTCGCAGCCG
>JBIOWR010000105.1:0-20791 GCA_044868775.1 Actinomycetota bacterium | reverse complement strand
GTTGATGAGACCCATTCTTGTGTCACCTCCTCCACCGGTTCCGCGACGGCGACCCGTCGCTCCCACTTCTTTCGGAGACCGCCCCTCCCAGGGTGTCTCCCAGCCTCGGTAGCTCTCCCCGTTTCGGCTCCTCTAGCCCAGGGGTTGAGCGAAAAATCTAGCTTCTTGGTGCCCTCACGCATGGTAGCGACGAAAGCCGTCCAGTCGATGAGGCAGGTGGCGCAACTTGAGAGCGATCAACGTCGCTTCGAATCCAGGACTTGGGTCCTATAAGCGAGATTGCTTGCTGACCGACGATGATGAGTGATCTAGTCTTGTTCACACGCACGAGCGGCAGGCGCGTCACCAGCGAGGCGCCGCACGACCACCAAGGCGAGGGCGAGAGACATGGCAAAACCATCAGGGCGCGGCACGCGCACGGCACCACGCACAGTGACCAAAGTGCTCACCGACTTGGACACCGCGATCCGTTCCGGTCAAGCGAAGGATCTCATCCCGATCGCAACCGGGTTCGACGTGCTCGATAGCGCGCTCGGCGGCGGCATTCGTCGCGGCGACTTGATGCTCGTCGGCGGCGCGCCGGGCGTCGGCAAGACGATCGTGACGCTGCAGTGGGCGCGCAACATCGCGCGTGACGGCGGAACCGTCGTGTACGTGTGCTACGAGCACGAGGAGTCCGCGTTGCTCGCGCGTCTGCTCGCGGTCGAGCTCGGCGACGTGCCGCACACGACGGACGACATGGAGATGGAGAAGCTGCGCGCCGGCATCCAGGAGGTTGCGCTCGGCGGCGGCCGCGGATTGACCGACGTGCTCGAGAGCGAAGAGCACGCGCGCCTCGCATACCAGCGCATCGAGCAGTACGGCGATCGCTTGTGGCTCGTGCGCGCATCGGGCGCGCACACCGGCATCCCCGAGATCGAAGAGCTGTTGCTCCAGCGGCAGGACGTCGACAAGCTCGTGCTCTTCGTCGACTACTTGCAGAAGGTCGCCGTGCGGCCGGAGCCCGCCGAAGAGGAAGAGAAGGTCACGCGCGTCACCGAAGCGTTGAAGGACCTCTCGCTCTCGTACCAAGTTCCGATCGTGTCGGTGGTCGCGGCGGACCGTGAAGGCTTGAAGTCCCGGCGCCTGCGCTTGCACCACCTGCGCGGCTCGTCGGCGCTCGCGTACGAGGCCGACGTCGCGCTCATCCTCAACAACAAGTTCGACACCGTCTCGAAAGTGCACCTCGCGTACGACCCCGTTCGTGCGGAGACCTTCAAGGACATGGCGATCTTCTCCATCGAGAAGAACCGCGGAGGTCCGAACCTCATCGACCTCGAGTTCAAGAAGGACTTCCTGTACTACCGGTTCAACCCGACGGGCGGCGTCGTAAACGAGAAGCTCATCGACGAGCGGATCTACACGGAGTGAGCGCACTGGCCGTGGCGCCCGCCACCGGCACGGCGGGCGGCGTCGTGTCGTCTCCCGGCGAATGGAAGCGCGCGGCCGCTTTGGGCATGATCGTCGCGGCGGTTGTGATCCTCGCCAACAGCCGCGGCCAGGTCTACAAGATGACGCTCAGCGACGGGCTCATCTCCCGGTACGTCGCAGCGAACATGAACGAGGACCCGGGCGACGTCCATCCCGTCGTCACCAGGCGCGGCACGTCGTTGCGATACGGCCGCATCGGGCTGTCGCTGTTCATCTGGCTGTTCTCGGCGGGACGCGCGCCGGCGATGGCGTACGTGCAGCCGGTGATCATGCTGCTGTGCGCCGGAGCAGTGGCCGCGGCGGTGGCGACGCTGTTTCCGCGCGCGCCTCCGGCGTTCCTCCTCGCGCCGTTCATTTCGCTGGGGTTCCTGCTGTCGGTCGTGGGCGGGTTTCAGGATGCGCTCGCGATCGCGTTCTCGCTCTGGGCGGTGGTATCCGCTTCGCGCAAGCGATGGTGGTGGACGGCGGCGTTGCTCGCCTGTGCGATGCTCACGCGCGAGAACGCGGGCGCCGTGCTCATCGGCATCGGGTTGTGGTGCGTGCTGCATCGCCGGTTTCGGGTGCTACCGATCCTCGCATCGTCGTTGGTGCCGGTGGTCGCGTGGCACGCGTACGTGGCCGCGCGCTACGGGCACTGGCCCCTCCTCGATCCGTACCTGCGCGTGAAGACGTCGACGATCCAGGCGCCGTTCGTCGCGGTGTGGCATTCGCTCACGCGCTCGCCGTTCGACGCGACCGTCGTGGTGGTCGCGCACGTGGTGCTCGCCGTCCTCGCATTCGCTCTGTGGAGGCGGTCGCTGCTCGGCGCCGTGGCCGCGGCGGCGGGGTTGCAAGTGTTGATGGCGGGACCGTTCGCGTACAAGTTCCTCGGCGAGGCGACGCGGGCGTTCGCGCCGCTCCAGGTGTTCGTGATCCTGGCGCTGCTGGCGATCGCCGTTCAGCGGAAGGCAGCGCGTGATGCTGCAGCTTGAACGACCCGTTCTTTCGGAGGAGCGCGGGGCTCGGACCGAGCTCGCCCACAAGGAAAGCCTCGACGGCGTGCGCGGGCTCGCGATCGCGCTCGTGCTCATCGGTCACGGCTTCGATCCTTTGCTGCCCGGCGCCGCGGCGGTGGGCGTCGCGTTGTTCTTCGTGCTCAGTGGGTTTCTGATCACGTCGCTGCTCGTCACGGAGCGCGAGCGCACCGGTCGCATCTCGCTGCGCAAGTTCTATGCGCGGCGCGCGCTGCGGCTGTTCCCTGCGCTGTACGCGCTGCTCGGCGTGTACGGCGCGTGGCTGCTGCTGTTCGCCGGAGACTCGGCGGCGCGGCTCGGATGGCACTCCGTGTGGACGGGCGGGCTGTACGTGTCCAACTGGACGCAAGCGTTGCAGTATCCCGCCGCGCCGTACTTCGGTCACACCTGGTCGCTCGCGACCGAGGAGCAGTTCTACGTGCTGTGGCCCGGGGCGTTGATCGTGATGCTCGCGCTATGGCGCCGCCGCCGATCGGCGGTCGTGGCGACCGCGTGCTTGATTCTGGCGACCGCGGTGTTGCGCGCGGTGTTGCATCGCGTGCCGTCGCCGATCCAGGAGAACTTGTACTTCAGCCCGTTCACCTGGGGCGACGGGCTGCTCGTGGGATGCCTCCTCGGGCTGTTGTATTCGTGGAGATCGATCTCGGATCGCATCAACGTCACCGTGCCGCTCGTGTTCGCGCTGGGGTTCCTCGGCATCGCGACGATGAGCGGTGCTGCGGAACCACTGTTCTACGGCGGCGCAACGGTGATGGCGCTCTGCAACGCGACGGTCGTGCTCGCCGCCGTGTACCACCCCGGCGCGGGACGCGTGCTGTCGCTGAAACCGCTCGCGCGGCTCGGGCGCATCTCGTACGGCGTGTACCTGTGGCATTTGCCGGTGCTCGCCGCGATCCTCGGGCTGCTACCCGGGGTTCCGCGCGCGCTTTCGGGAGCTGTTGCGATCGCGTCGACGATCGGCGTCGCCGCGGTCTCGTACCGGTATCTCGAGCGGCCGTTCTTGCGGCTGAAGGACCGGTTCTCGGCCGGTTAGCCGCGTTCGAACGCCAGCACCACGATCGTGCCGAAGAAGCCCACGATGCGGCCGCGATAGCCGCGCGGGGCGAGCCGCGCCTGGATCGGCTCCTCGAAATCCCTGCGGTAGTTGGTGATCACCACGACGGGCGCACCGTCGCGCGTCTCGCGTTCGGCGATGTCGGCCGCGACGCTTCGTAGCGACGGGCTGAAGCCGTACGGGATCGCGACCACGCGCCCTTTCAGCGGGTAGTACGCGGCGGGAGCGAGCAGGAAGCTACGTTTCTCGGGATCGTTCAGCCACGCGACCTCGCCGCCCTCGATGAATCCGGAGCTGAGCAACACCGGCGTCGATGCGGACGGCGTGACCCGGTTGGCGGCGGCGATCGCCTCGCGCCAGCCTTCGTTGCGGTGGTCGAACGAGGCCGACGAGAACGCGATCGCGCCCGCGACGACGGCCACCGCGAGCCGCATCCAGGCGACGCCCATTCCGCGAATCGTCCAGGCAAGCAGAAGCGCGATCGCAGGCGCGATCGAGATCAGATAACGCGGATGGAAGAGCTTGACGTCGGACCCCACCGAGATGGCGTAGAGGACGATAGGTGGGGCCACAGCCCAGGTCATCAGCAGCGCGAGCGCGTCGCGCCGCAGGGATTCCCGCATGGATGCGTCGGGAGCGAGACGGCGAAGCAGCACGCCGCCGCCCAGCAGCAGCAGCGGCACGACCATCATGATCGCCAAACCCGCCGTGCTCGTGCTCACGATCCACGACAAGTTGGTGCCGCGCCCCCAGAGAGACGCGAGCTGCCACGCGAGCGGCAGGCACAGCACGCCCGCGATGCCGAGCGGCACGAGCACGCGCCCGAGCGCATCCGGACGGCGCTTGCGCACCGCAAGGCCGTACGCGACGTGCGCGGCAAAGAGCGGAACGAATACGTAGTGCGCGTACACCGCAACGCATACGGCCGCGACGTACAGCGCCGCGTCCTTGCGTGCGCCGTCTTCGACCCAGCGAATCAGATAGAACGTCGCGGCGACGCAGGCGAACAGCGCGAGCGCATACGGTCGTGCGTCGCCGGCCGCGAATCGCACGTCCCCCGCCACCGCAAACGCGAGGACGGCGAGCCATGCGGTCTCGGCGTCGAAGAGCCGGCGCCCGAGCCGGTGAATATAGAACGCCGCGCCCCCGGCGAACAGCGTAGACGCCAGGCGCAACGCGACTTCGCTCCGGCCGAGGACGCGCAAGGTGCCCAGCTCGATCAGGTAATACAACGGCGATTGTCCCTGGAAGCGCCACGCTCGGTCGACGGCGTCGCCGAAGCCGTCCTTGAGGACCCAGAACGTTCCGGTCTCGTCGAGCCAGAAGCTCGACCGCAACGGCGCGAACCACAGGACGACCGCGACGGCGCACAGCGCCGGCAACAGCCATGCGCGCAACGCGCGCGCGCGCTGCGAGGTGGTCGACGTCACGGCGCCGCTTCCATGCCGTGCGCGCGACGCGATCGCGCGAGGAGCGCAACGATCGTCATCGCTTGCGCCGGGAGCAAGAGCCGGATCGCTTCGCCGGGGATGCGCCACGCGCCCGGACCGAGGAACAGCGCGAGCACCGCGAGCACGAGCGCGCCCCACGCAACCGGCGAGCGCCGGCGCCGCACGACCACGACCGCGGCGACGAGTGACGCTCCCAGAAGGACGCAGGCGAGCACGAACAGGCCCGGATGCCGAACGCCTTCACGCGCGACGGTGATCGGGCCTCCGATGATCCAGCTCAGCGCACCGCGCCGCCCGTACGCGGGATCCAGGAACGGCCACACGCCCACACGCGCGCGCACCCACGTCCACCACGCAGCGAGCGGAACCGCCGTCCACGCCCATCGCGCCGCCCCGGCGAGACCCGAGCGCTTGTGCGACGCCCACACCAGCGGCACGAGCGCGACCGCCATCGCCTCCCGCGTGAGCAGCAACGCCGCACCCGCTACGAGGGTCCCGCGTTCGCGGCCGCGCAGGAACAGCCGGTACGTCAGCAGCAACAGCGCGACGGTGAACGGCTCCGAGAACAGCACCGGCACCGTGAGCCAGAACGACGGCGCGGCGAGCACCCACAGCCCGCGAGTCTCCGGCACGCCGGCCTCGCCGCACAGGCGACACGCGAGCGCGGCCATCGCTCCGACAGACACCGCGTACACGACGGCCATCGAGTACGCCACGAGCGAGGGACGGCCGAACGCGAGCACCCACGCCGTCAGCGGATACAGAATCCGCCCATAGCGGTAGCCGGTCCCGGTGTCGGACGGCAGCCCCGCGAAGGACGAGCCGTCGCCGAATGGATCCATCGCAACGCGATGGAAGATGCGTGCGTCGTTCTCCAATGGAAACGAGCCGCCGAACGTGATCCACGCCGTTGCGACGGCGACACCTGCGAGACACGCCACGACGAAGCCGATGCGCGTCGCGTCCCGTCCGAGCACGCCGCGCTCGTCGTGCCGGGAGCGCGACGGCGAGTCCTTCATCCTCCGGTTTGCATCAAGCCGAGGCGATACGCCTCGGCGACCGCTTGCGCGCCGGTAGCGACGCCCATCTTCGCGTAGATACTCGTGAGGTGGTTCTTGACGGTCTTCACCGAGACGAACAGCTTCGACGCGATCTCGGTGGGGCGGTTTCCTTGCGCGAGCAGACGCAGTATCTCGTACTCCCGATCGGTGAGACCGGCCGGCACCGACGAGCGCTCGCCGCTCGCGATCTGCATGACGCGACGCGCGACCGGCGCGCTCAAGTACGAGCCGCCTTCCGCAACCGCGCGCACGGCTTGCACGAGCTCTTCGGTCGACGCCGTCTTGAGCACGTACCCGTCGGCGCCGATACGAACCGCTTGCCACACCGTCGCGTCGTCCTCACGCATCGTCATGAACAGCACGCGCGGGGCTTCGGCGCGATCCTTCAAGATACGCGCGACTTCCAGGCCGTCCATCCCGGGCGTGCCGATGTCGAGGATGACGACGTCGGGATGCAGGCGGTCGACGAGCGGGATCGCTTCGTCGCCACGCGATGCTTCGCCGAGCACCTCGATGCCTTCCGTCGTCAGCGTCTTCGCGACGCTCTGGCGCACGAGCACGTGGTCTTCGACGATGACGACGGTGGGAGCCTTCATCTTCTCTTCGCTCAACCTTCGACCTCCTTGGGCACGTCAAGGCGCACGATCGCGCCCGCGCCCGGCTTCGAGGTCACGTCGAGCGTGGCGCCGATCAGCCGGGCACGTTCCTTCATGCCCTCGATTCCGAAACCGCCGCCGTTTGCGTCGGCTATTCCTACACCATCGTCCTCCACTCGCAGCGTCACGAAGTCGGGCGTCGACTCGACCCGCACGAGCACGCGTTTCGCCTCGGAGTGCCGCCGCGCGTTCGAGACCGCCTCCTGCACGATGCGGAAGCACTCCGCGGCTACCTCCTCCGACAGCAGCGGATCGCCGATCGCTTCGAGGTCGATCTGCGGCCCGCCGAGCCCGCGCAAGTCGTCGAGATACGTCTCGAGCGCCGGGACGATGCGCCGTCCGATCGAGATGCCGGAGCGGAGGCCGACGATCATCGTGCGCACGTCGTCGCCTGCGCGCTTCACGACGCGCGACAGCCGTTGCAGCTCTTCCTTCATCTGCTCGTCTTCCGACGAGGACGTGCGCGTCAGGTAGTCGAGCTCCATCCGGACGTGCGTGAGCGCTTGCGCGACGCCGTCGTGGATCTCCCGCGCGAAGCGGCGGCGCTCCTCGTCGATCGTCAGCCCGCGTACGCGCGCGAACAGGCGCGCGTTCTCGATCGCCACCGCGGCCTCGGCCGCGAGCCGCTGGAACTGTGAGCGCACGTGCGGCTCGGCGCCTTTGGGGTTCGCCGCGAGCAGCACGCCGAGCACGGCGCCGGCGCGCCGGATCGGCGTGACGTACCAGCGCGCGAACGTCCCCAGCGCTTCGGCGTTGTTCGGCGCCATCGAAGCGGTCTCGACGTACGCGATGCGCCCTCGCTCGACCGCTTCACCGATCAGTCCCTCGTTGGGCCGCACCGAGATCTCCTCCACGCGTTCGATGCCGAACGCCGCAACCGGCAGCAGCACGCCGCCTTCCTCGACGAGCACCGCCGCCGCATCGGCTCTGAGTGACTCGGCCATGACTTGGAGCGCGGTGCGACCGACCGTCGACACTTCGAGCCCTCCCGGCATCTCGCGCGTGAAGCGATACAGCGCGCTCAGCATGCGGTTGGCTTCCGCAAACAGCGTTGTGCCTTCGGGATCGACGCCCGCGAGCGTTTGGCGCATGTATCCGGCGGCGAGACCGACGAGCGGGAACAGCGAGATGAACACGATCGCGTCGGTGATGTCGATGTCCTTGTTGACGAGCGCGAGCGCCGTCGCGGGAAACGCAATCGTGGAGATGATCCCGCCGCCGGCGAGCCCTTCCTTGGGTCCCAGGTCGATCGCGATGCCGGCGACCGCGACGAGCGCGAATACCACGAACTCGGAGTTGTCGGCTCCGGTGATCGTGACGAGCGCGCCGGCGACGATCGCGTCGGCGTAGGCGGCCGCGCGCGGCCACCGCCAGTTCGGGATGCGAACGGTCGCGTACAGGAACGCCACGGACAGCACGAGCGAGCGCCACGACGGCAAGCTCTCGTTCACCATCAACACGGCCGCGAACGCGACGGCGCCGAGACGCGCGCCGGCGACGATGCGGCGGATGAGCGGGAGCATCGGACGCGGCGGCAGCGGCTCGGGAAGGTCGAGCGCGCGGCGAACCGCTTGGTTCAGCTCGCCGGGAACGAACGGCCGCAACAGGATCTGGTCGACGCCCGGCGGGGGCTTCGTGCGCGCGCCGTCGGTGTCGACGAGGCCGACGACGGGAGGACGTCCCGGCATCGCGAGCAACTCTTCGAGGAACGTGGAGCCGGGACGCACGGGCGCGATGACGAGCCCGACGCCGCCGATGAGCTCGCGCGCGGATTCGTCGTCGTGCGCCTCGACAACGTCCGACCCGGGAAGCTGCATGCGAAGCAGCAATGCGAGATAGGGGTCACCGCGTACGAGCAAGATGCGAACGTTGCGCCGGCGCCGCGGCATGTAACGAAACAAGCCGCGTTGACCCCGCGTGGGGTCGCGGCGCTTCTCCGGCTTGCTCGCGACGAGGGTGCCGGCATCGCCGGCCGACGTCGGAGCCACGTGGTCCATGGCCCTCCCAGTGCCCGCCCGTTCCCGTCGGAGTATCGGGCGTCCGGGCGTTCCGGTTGAAAAGGCTACGCCAGAGATCGACCCGACCACGAAAAGCGAGGAAGCGAGGCGCCGGGAAAAGAGTGAGGAGGCGGCCCCCCATGACCGCCTCCTCGGGCACTGCTCCAAGCTCGAGCTTTAGCCTTCGCCGCCGCTGCCTTCCCCGTCCCCTTCGCCGTTGCCACCGTCCTGGCTCGTGCCGCCGTCCTCGCTCGTGCCGCTTTCCTCCTCGTCGGAGGTGTCGGCGGAGCAGATCGAGCCGTCGTCGGGCGTCTCGCTGGCGTTGTGCGCGTCGTAGCCGCTGCTGTTGCCCTGGTAGTAGGGACCCGCGCCGACGCCGACCGCTTGATAGCCGGCGGGCGACTCCACGTACGCACACGTGCGCGCGTTGGTGCCCGGCGTCTCGACGCCGACCGCGACGCCCGTGTCGGCAACCGGCACGTACACGTGACCGAACGCGGCGAATGGCACCACGCTGAGAGCGAGCACCGCCGCAGACGCGAACCCGATGAAGCGCTTCATCATCTTCCCTTCGTGTGGTCGATGTCGGCTCACGAATTTCGACGACGATGCAGGCGTTCCTTCGCCCCAAACGAAAGTGCCCCAATAGGCGATGAGCCCGATACGCGAACGCACGCGAAGCTCGTCACGATCCGCGAAGCTCGTTCGTTTCGTGGTGGTTCGTGCGGGTTGGCGCCGGCGGAAAATCGACTGCGTCTTTAGCGCCGCGGCAGGAAACCCACGCGCTCGTTCACCGTCGCCATCGTCGCCGTCGCAACCTTTTGCGCCTTCGCCGATCCCACCTCCAGCAAGCGTGCGATCTCGGATGGATCGGCGATCAGCTCCGCATAGCGCCGCTGCAACGGTTCCAGGAACGCGACGACGGCGTCGGTCAGCTCGCGCTTGAGATCGGCGTACCCGCGTCCGGCGAACGACTCTTCCAGCTTGGAGATCTCATTTCCCGTCGCGACCGAAAGGATCGTGAGCAAGTTGGAGATCGCCGGCTTCTCGTCCGAGTCGTACACGATGTCGCGCCCGGAGTCGGTGACGGCGACCTTGATCTTCTTCGCAATGGTCGCGGCGTCGTCGGTCACCTTGATCGTTCCCTGCGGCGAGTCGGCCGACTTCGACATCTTCGCAGCGGGATTCTGGAGATCCATCACGCGCGCGCCGAGCTTGGGGATCGCCGCCTCCGGGATGTTGAACGTATCGCCGAAGCGTGCGTTGAAGCGCTGCGCGATGTCGCGCGTCAGCTCGAGGTGCTGGCGCTGATCCTCACCCACCGGAACGCGATCGGCTTGGTAGATCAAGATGTCCGCCGCCTGCAGCACCGGATAATCGAACAAGCCCACGCTTACGGTCGCCTCTCGCTGCTTCGCGGACTTGTCCTTGAACTGCGTCATGCGACGCAGCTCGCCGAACGTGGCGATGCAATTGAGGATCCAGGTGAGCTCGGTGTGCTCGGGGATGTGACTCTGCACGAACAGCGTCGCGCGGTCCGGGTCGATGCCGGCCGCGAGCAAGATCGCGGCGAGATCGAGCGTCGCGATGCGCAGCTTCTTCGGGTCTTGCGGCACGGTGATCGCGTGCAGGTCGACGATGGCATAGAACGCGTCGTGCTCGTGCTGATCCGCGACCCATTGCCGCAACGCGCCGATGTAGTTGCCGAGGTGAACCTCGCCCGTGGGCTGGATGCCGGAGAGAACCCGCGTCATCGCTAGGCCTGCGGGAGCTTCGCCAGGTCGGCGCACTTCGAGCGCACCGACTCCGCCGCTTCGCGCAGCGCGCCGACCTCGGTGTCGTCGAGCGGCAGCTCCACGATCTCGGTGACGCCGCCGCGCCCGAGCCGCGCCGGGACGCCGACGTACACGTCGGAGATGCCGTACTGACCGGTGACCCACGCGCACACCGGCATGACGTCGCCTGTGTCGTTCACCACCGCCTCGACCATCGCCGCCGCCGCGCTCGACGGCGCGTAGTACGCGCTTCCCGCCTTGAGCAGCGCGACGATCTCGGCGCCGCCGTCGCGCGTGCGTTGCACCAGACGCTCGATGGTCGCGGCGTCGGCCACCTCGGTGAGGGGCTTGCCGGCGACGCGCACCTGCGACGGCACCGGCACCATCGTCTCGCCGTGCGAGCCGAGCGTGATCGCCTCGACCTCGAGGGGCGACACGCCGAGCTCCTCGGCGACGAAGTGCTTGAAGCGCGCGGTGTCGAGCATGCCGGCTTGACCGATGACGCGCGCGTGCGGGAACCCCGTCGCCTCGCGGAACAGATACGTCATCTCGTCGAGGGGGTTGGAAACCACGATCACCACCGCGTTGGGCGAGCCGGCCGCGAGCTTCGCGGCGACGTCGCGGATGATCTTCGCGTTGACCTCCAGCAAGTCCATGCGGCTCATGCCGGGCTTGCGCGGCAGGCCGGCGGTGACCACGCACACGTCCGAGCCCGCCGTCTCGTCGTAGGAGTTCGTCCCGACGACGCGCGTCTCGAATCCTTCGATCGACCGGGACTGCATCATGTCGAGGGCGAGCCCCTGCGGCAGCCCCTCCACGATGTCGGTCATCACGATCTCGTCGGCGATCCTGGCTTCGGCGAGGCGCTGAACCGTGGTCGACCCGTACTTGCCTGCTCCAACGACGGTGATCTTCATTGCGCGGTCCCTCCTGGATTGATGCCAGAAGGATATCGGTTTGTCCGTCCCCGGCACCTCGCCGGCCGCCGATTTCGCCGCCGCACGGACTAAGGAATTGTGACTAGTCAGCCGATGTAGTGAACCCAGGGTTACGAGGGAAAGGGCGGCCGAATGCAGTTGTGCGCGAGGGCGCTCGTCCGATTTCGTGGGATCGGCGACGCGTGTCCGGAGCACGTCTCGTGGAGCGTGCGCGGCGACGCCGTTCCCGCTCGCGAGCGCGGGTTTCGGAGCCGGTTCCGGACGAGGGCCGAGGAGGGAGCGGCCGTCGTCGAGCTCGCGCTCGTGTCCTCGCTCATCATCGTCGTCGCCTGGGGCGTCATCCAGTTCGGCATCGTGTTCAACCGCTACCAGGGATTGCAGGCGGCGGGGCGCGAAGGCGCACGCTTCGGTTCCTCGTCGCAGGCCACGATCGGTCAGATCCAGGATCGCGTGAAGAAATCGCTGGAGTCCGTCATCGACACGAGCAACGCGGCGTACGTTGCGACGTGCCCGAGCGACCCGACGACGCTTGCGGCAGACGAGTACTGCATCAACGTGTCGCGCCGGGACAGCGCGGGCGCGACGCCGACCCTGCTCACGATCTCCGGCGCGAGCGCGAACACGCAACCGTGCAACCTCGGTCAGGGCAAGAGCGTGATCGTGGCCGTGTACCACAAGATGCGCGTCTCGATTCCCTTGTGGGCGGTCGCGTCGGTCAACGCCAACGGCGCAGGAGAGTTCAAATGCGAAAGCTGACCTCGTTGCTCCACCGGGACGAGCGCGGAATCTCAGGCGTCGTCATCAGCGTGTGCTTGCTGGCCGTATTCGGCGCCGCGGTGCTGACCGTGGATGCCGGCAACCTGTGGCAGACGCGTCGCAACATCATCACCGGCACCGACGCGGCGGCGCTCGAGCAGGCCGCGAACGCTTCGACGTTCACCGCCACGCCCGGGGGTTGCACGTCCGATTGGGTCACGACGGTGAAGGGAAACTCCGGCGATCTCGCGTCGCCGCTCACCTGCACGATCACCGTGACCAACTACACGCCCGCCGGCGTGCCGCTCATGGGATACGTCGTGGTCGACGCCACGAAGACTGCGACCACGCGGTTCGGCGGAGCGGTCGGCGTCGGCGACGCCGCGCCCTATTCGCTGTCGGCCGTGCGCTGGGGACCGCCGAACGGCGTCATCGGCTTGCGGCCGTTCGGCTTGTGCGATCAGAACGAGCACTTCGTCGAGTGGACGCAGTACGCAGCGCGCGGCTACCCGACGGATGCGTCGGACCCGTACCTCGCGCTGCGCGGCCAGCCGGATCACCCGATGTACACCGACGGCGCGGTCGTGCACCGCATCTACGTCGACAACGGCGGCGGCACGTGCGGCAACGCTCCCGGCAACTGGGCGTGGCTCGACTACAACTCCGAGAGTAACCCGACCGGCGCCCAGCGGCAGTGGTGGCAGAGCGGTTACTCGCCGGTCGTATACATCCACGAAGGACCGGACTGCACGCAGGAGCAAGCGCAGGACGGCGACACCCGCGATGGATGCGTCCCCGGCAACACCGGACAGCGTGGCGTGTCGTTCGACGACATGCTCGAAGAGCTGAAGACGTCCCAGCACCCGGTGCCGATCATGATCTTCAGCGCCCTCACCGGCCAGGGACAGATATCGATCTTCCAAGCCGTCGGCTTCCTGTCGGTGAAGGTCCGCGACTACAACGTGCACGGCTCGGACCACTGGCTCGACCTCGAGTTCGTGCGCCACAACTGGGGAGGGTCGTGCTGCGATCCCGACGGCCCCGACACCGGCGTACGCGTCGTTCAGATTTGCGACGTCGACCACAACCCCGGCGGCAGCCCCGCAACCCACTGCGGCGGATAGACGCAACCGGGCACTGAGGGCTCCCTCGCCTTCCGTGCCCGCTTGGGCTCCTGCGCCCATTCCTCCCGAACTTGAAGCCGCTGCACGCGTCGCTACGCTCCGTCGAACGCGAGTCCACCGACGCACGTTCCGACGACGATGCCGTACCGACGATCACCTCCTCTTATGAACTGGCTCGGACAACGCAGGGAATCCTTGTCGGTGCTGGCTGCCGCCCACCAGCACGTTGCCCGGATCGCCGGTCCGGGCCGGCCGGCTGAGATCGGGCGGAGGCTCGCGCACGCGTACATCATGCAGCAGGTCGCGGACTTCCAACGGTTCGCACGAGAGTTGCACGACCTGGCAATAGACAGCTTGGCGAAGGGTTCGGGTGCGGGCACTGCGTTTCATATGGCCTTTATCGCGGCTGCGAGACACGGACGAGCGTTGGATCGAGGGAATCCGACCTTCGACGCCCTTCAGGCAGATTTCGTCGGCCTCGGCTTCGTCGGGCTGAGACGGGAGTTGAAATCAGAGAACCCCAAGCTGGACACGGACAGGACTACCCTGCAGGATCTCATTGCGATTCGGAATGCGATCGCGCATGGAGACGCACGGAGGATCGACAAACTGAAGGCACGAGGCGTGCGAGACACGCGAACGTGGGCGTCGAGCCACAGAGCCAGCCTAAATCGGATCGCCGCGGCGCTAGACAAGGTAATCTGGATATACCTGAATAGAATGTTGAGGATAGATCCTTGGTGACGAAGAAACGAAAGTTGCGGCCCGGCGATCGCGTTCGGGTTCCTTTCCCGCTCGAGACGGTCGAGGGCAAGATTCTTGAAGTGTGGGGCGATGCTCAGGGCCACATCCGTGTCGCCTTCGAGCTCGGCGGACCCGAAGAGCCCGACCTGATCTTCGACCTCCTCTTGCGAGAGGAGCTCGTCGAGCCCATCCGGCCCGCATCGTAAGACGAACGGGCACGGAGGGTTCTCCTCCGCACCCGGTCGTCTTTGCGTGAGTGGCTTACACAGGCGGGCAGCCCGGCGCCGGCCACGGCACCGGAAGGCTGCACGTCGCGAGCTGGTAGCTCGTACCGAGGTACTTGAGGATCGCGGTCATCGTCGATCCACCGTTCCACACCGGCGGCGTCTGCGACGTGTCCACCGCGATGTGCGTGACGTTGCCGGCTGCGAGGCCGCCGGCCACGATCGCGCCGCTGCCGGAGTCGCCCGGCGTGATCAGGCCTTCGAACCGGTACTCGTTGCCGACGTTCCACGCGTACGCGACACCCGCGCGCGGCGTTCCGCCGGTGCCGACGACGAGGCCCCAACCCGAGTGCTGGATCGGCTGGATGCCGCTGCCGGTGAACACGCCGGTCGGTCCGCCCCAGTGCGCCATCGACGGGCTCACCCATTGGTTGAGCGCGGGATCGACGGAGACGAGCGCGAAGTCGAGCGCGGACGTGTTGTTCCCGCCCTCCGGAGGCGCGGTGCTCTTCACGATCGTGCCGAGCGTTGCGATGCCGAATGGAAGCGCGACGATCGACACGGTGTCGCCGACCTTGCCGCAGTGGCCCGCGGTGCCGATGTAGTACGAACCGCCGGTGGCGCTTCCCTTGCCTTGGCCCTTGCCGGACGGCTTCGACTGCGCCTTGCCCGAGCCGGACTTCGCCGCGGTCTTCATCGAAGTCGACGGCGCGCCGAGCAAGCTCGTCGTCGAGCCGCCGGTGCTGAACACGAAGTTGGTGGAGCACAACGCCGTGCCGCCCGCGGTCTCCACGAGGATCAACGCACCCGGACGGATGCCGACGAATGCGAGCGACGACGCCGGGATCGTTGCTTTCGCTTCCGCCGGAAGCGGCACGCCGGCCGGTCCCGCCGCGGCGACCTGCGCGCGAAGCTGCGGCGTCCACCACGACGGCGCCGCTCCTTTCAATTGCTTGATCTGGAGCGTGCCGGTGCTTGCACTTGACAGCGAAACGGACAGAAACAATCCGAGCATCACAGTGGGTGCAAGGCAACGCTTGAGCATGGTTTCCCTCCCGCCAGGTAGGTACGTGGCTCTCTTGATCCCCTACCTGAACGAGAGTCGGGTGAAACTGTTCGGGAGTGGGACAAAACTTAAGCGGCCGTGCTTCACGCACGGCCGCTCGTTCACGTTATCCCGTTACTTCGCTATTGCCAGCTTGTCGAGCACTGCGTCGGCAACGTCGCTAGTGCCGACCGCGGTGGGATCGTCGCGTCGCGTCTTGAGGTCGTACGTGACGCTCTTTCCTTCGCGGATCACCTCCGCGAGCGACCACTCGAGGCGGTCCGCCGCTTGCTCCTCTCCGAGATGACGAAGCATGAGCACGCCGGAGAACATCATCGCCATCGGGTTGACCTTGTTCTGTCCCTTGTACTTCGGCGCGCTTCCATGCGTCGCCTCGAACACTGCGGCTTCGTCGCCGAGGTTCGCGCCGGGAGCGACGCCGAGCCCACCGATCAGGCCGGCGCACAGGTCCGAGATGATGTCGCCGTACAGGTTCGGGAGCACGAGCACGTCGTACTCGTGCGGCCGCCGCACGAGCTGCATCGACAGGTTGTCGACGATGCGATCGTCGAACTCGATGTCGGGGTACTCCTTCGCGACGTCCTGCGCGGTGTGCAGGAACAGGCCGTCGCTGAACTTCATGATGTTGGACTTGTGCACGGCCGTGACCTTCTTGCGCTTGTACTTGCGCGCGTACTCGAACGCGTACTTCACGATGCGGCGCGTGCCGTAGATCGAGATCGGCTTGATCGACACACCGGAGTCCGGGCGGATCTGCTTCGGCTGGATGGAGTTGAGGAAGTCGATGACTTTCTTCGCGTCCTCGGTCCCTTGCTCGAACTCGATGCCGGCGTACAGGTCTTCGTGATTCTCGCGGCAGATGACGATGTCCACCCCGGCGACGGTGTCGGGCACGCCGGGATAGGTCTTGCACGGGCGAAGGCAGCAGTACAGGTCCAGCTCCTTGCGCAACGCGACGTTCACGCTGCGAAAGCCGGTGCCGATCGGCGTGGTGATCGGACCCTTGATCGCGACCTTGTTGGCGCGGATCGACTCGAGCACGTGCTCGGGCAGCGGCGTGCCGTACTTGTCCATCACGTCCACGCCGGCGTCCTGCACGTCCCAGTCGAACGCGACGCCGGTGCCTTCGAGCACGCGGCGCGTCGCCTCCGACAGCTCGGGGCCGACGCCGTCGCCGGGTATGAACGTCACTTTGTAGCTCATCGTGTCTCCCTTCACGGGCATGTGGTGAAGCAGCGCATTATCGCCGCGCCTCGCCCACAGCGACAACGCGAGCCACGTCTCGCCCGTCGTTGCATGCGCGGCGAGACTGCCGTAGCGTGCCGCGCATGGAGCCCGAGCACGTCGAGCAACCATCGGGACTTCCCTTCCCCAGCGCGTTCGCGTTCATCGGCAGCGGGTCGCTGCTCGTGCTGGAGCTGGTCGCGGGACGCATCCTCGCGCCGGTGATCGGTGTCTCCCTGTACACGTGGACGTCGATCATCGGCGTCGTGCTCGCCGGCATCTCGCTCGGCAACTGGATCGGCGGACGCATCGCCGACCGCAAGCCTTCGCGCGCGACGCTGTCGGCCGTCTACATCCTCGCGGCGCTCGCATCGGCGCTCATTCTCGGCATCGCGCGCGACGCGGCGAAGTTCGCGGCACCGCAGACCTGGCCCGCGATCCTGCAAGTCGTGTGGATCTCCGCGCTGATGTTCTTCGTGCCCGCAACGCTGCTGGGCATGCCGACGCCGATCATCGTCAAGCTCACGCTCTCGTCGCTGGGCGCGACCGGACGCGTGGTCGGGCGCGTGCAAGCCGCAGCGACACTCGGCGCGATCGTGGGCACGTTCGCCACCGGGTTCTTCCTGATCTCGGCGTTCGGCACGCGCGCGATCGTGGCGACGGTGGCGGGCGTGCTGCTCGTGCTCGGCATCGTGAGCAACCCGGTGTGGAGCCGGCAGCGCGCCGTCAACGCCGTGCTGGTCGTCGCGCTGATCGCCGGCATGCTCGGGCTCTCGCGCTCCCAGTGCGTCGTGGAGAGCAACTACTACTGCATCCGTATCGAGCGCACCGCCGATCCGAACATCCGCGCGATGATGCTCGACCTGCTGATCCAAGGCTTCGTCGACCTGGAGTCGCCCACCAACCTCGTGTACTCCTACGAGAAGCTCTACGAGCAATTGCTCGCGCGCATCGTGACGCCGGGCGCGCCGCTGGACTCGTTCACGATCGGCGGCGGCACCTACACGTTCCCGCAATGGCTTCGGCGGTATCACCCGGGCCGGGTCGCGGTCGCGGAGATCGACCCGGCCGTCACCGACGTCGCGCGCAAGTACCTGAAGCTGGACCCGACCGGGATCGAGATCCATCACGACGACGCGCGGCGCGTGTTCGCGTCGATGACCGCGCGCGACCGGTTCGACGTCGTGCTCGGCGACGCGTTCAACGACCTGTCGGTGCCGTACCACCTCACGACGCTGGAGTTCGCGGCGCTGGTGCGCGCACACCTGAACCCGGGCGGGGTGTACATGACGAACGTCGTGGACGGGGTGCGGCACGAGTTCTTGCGCTCGTACGTGCGGACGTTGAAGCGCGTGTTCCCGTACGTCGGGATCCTCGCGGAGCCCGACGCCTGGCCGCCGCGCCCGATACGAAAGACGTTCGTCGTGGTGGCCGCGTACCAGGCTCCGCCGCTGTTCGAGAAGCTGGTGCCCGCCGCCGAGGTCGAAGCGTTCCTGAACGGCGGCGACTCGGTGCTGCTGACCGACGACCACGTTCCGACCGACCAGCTTCTCGCGCCTCTGTTCGAGCAGCGCCTGCGCGGTTAGAAGGGTACGGCGCCGGGAAACGCTCGGGTGTGGCAAGATCACCTCGTCGAATACGAGGAGGCATGGATGCCGGGCAGAGGGCTCGAAGACGTCGTCGCCGCCCAGACCGCGATATCAGACATCGACGGCCGGCTCGGGCGGCTGTTCTACGTGGGATACGACATCCACGATCTCGCCGAGCATGCGACATTCGAAGAGGTCGTGTGGCTGCTGCATCACTTGAAGCTTCCGACGCAAGACGAGCTGGACCAACTGTGTGATCAGCTCGCGGCCGAGCGCGAGCTCGACGCGTTCGTCGAGCGGTTGATGCCGACGATGGCCGAGCAGGCGTCGCCGATGTCGATGCTGCGCACCACCGTCAGCGCGATGAGCGCGTACGATCCCGACGGCTGGGACCAGTCGACGGAGGCGAACTATCGCAAGGCGATTCGCCTGTGCGCGCGCGTACCCGCGGTCATCGCGCACTACGACCGCATCCGCAACGGTCTCGACATCGTCAAGCCGCATCCGAGGCTCAGCCACGCGGCGAACTTCTTGTACATGCTCACCGGGCAGGAACCCAAGGAGGAGATGGCGCGCGTGTTCGACGTGTGCCTCATCCTCCACGCCGATCACACCATGAACGCGTCGACGTTCGCGGCACGCGTCGCCGCGTCGACGCTGTCGGACATACACTCCGCGATCACCGCGGCGATCGCCACGCTGAAAGGCCCGTTGCACGGCGGCGCGAACGAAGCCGTCATGAAAATGCTCATGGAGATAGAAGAAGTAAAGAACGTGGAGCCGTACATCAAGGAGAAGCTTGCTCAGAAGGTCAAGATCATGGGCTTCGGCCATCGCGTCTACAAGACGGAAGATCCTCGCGCCACCGTGTTGCGCCGGCTCTCCAAGCAAGTCGGGGAGCACATCGGCGAGACGAAGTGGTACGAGATGAGCCTCAAGGTCGAAGAGGTGGTGAAGGCGGAGAAGGGGTTGTATCCCAACGTCGACTTCTTCGCCGCGAGCGTGTACTACGCGCTCGGCATCCCGGTGGACCTGTTCACGCCGGTGTTCGCCACGTCACGCATCTCCGGATGGACGGCGCACGTGCGCGAGCAGTACGCCGACAACAGGCTTATCCGGCCGGAGAGCGACTACATCGGACCGAGCAACCAACGCTACGTACCGATCGACCAGAGGGGCTGAGAAGCACGATGAAGATATCGGAGATCATGACGAAAGCGGCCGTGAACGATTCTGCGGAAGACACGCTCGCAGAAGCCGCGCGCCGCATGCACGAACAGCAGACCGGCTCGTTGCTCGTGATGGACGGCGAGCAGCTCGTCGGCATCGTCACCGAGCGCGACGTGCTCAAGGCGGTCGCGCGCGGGCTCGACCCGGCGGCGACGCCGATCAAGGACGTGATGACCACAGACATCGTCACGATCACGCCGGAGACGCGCCTCAAGGAAGCGGCGCACCTCATGGCGACGAAGTGGATCCGTCACCTTCCGGTGATGGACGACCGCGGCGTGGTCGGCATCGTGTCGCAGCGCGACCTCACCGGCGTGCTCGCCGAAGCCTTGAACGAGCCCGAGGCGTTGCACTCGCTCGTGGAGTCCAGCGCGCTCGTGCGCGAGCGGCGCTTGAAGCGCATCGAGCACGGGGACCTGGACTAGCCCTCGGGGTGTTTGCGGCGCCGGCATGACGCCGGCGCCGTTCGTTTTACGGCTTCGGTGTCAGACCGGCGCGCTCGACGATCTCGGGGACGGCGTCCTCTTGGAAGATCGCCATCACGTGGACGCCGGCCACCCCGGGAATCTCGCGCACTGCGCGGATGGCTTCGAGCGCGATCTGGATCCCGGCTTCACGGGCGCCGGCTTCGCCGGCGCCCGACATGCGCTCGAACACCGACTGCGGTATCTGCATGCCGGGGATCTTCGCCAGGTTCTCCACCATCTTCAGCGTCTTCGGCGGCGTGACGCCGGCGATGATCGCGCAACGCTCGGTGAGACCCTTCTCGCGAATCCATCCCATCCACTCTTCGAACGCCGTCACGTCGAACACGGGTTGCGTCTGCACGAAGTTCGCTCCGGCCTCGACCTTCGCCGCCAGCCGCTCGCCGCGCGACTGGTCGCCGAACGGCGACTCCGCGCCGCCGACGTAGTACGCGGGCGCGACGCCTTTGATCTCCTCTCCATTTTGAAACTTCTTGGAGTCGCGCATGTCGCGCGCGACCTTCATCAGCCCGACGGTGTCGATGTCGAACACCACCTTCGCATCGGGGTGGTTGCCGACCGTCGCCGGGTCGCCGCCGAGGATCATGATGTTGCGCACGCCGAGCGCCCACGCGCCGAGCAGGTCGGCCTGCAACGCGAGGCGGTTGCGGTCGCGGCACACGATCTGCATGACGGGCTCGAGCCCGGCCTCTTGCATGAACACCGCGCTCGCCAT
Source organism: Actinomycetota bacterium (assembly GCA_044868775.1). Classification (GTDB taxonomy): domain Bacteria; phylum Actinomycetota; class AC-67; order AC-67; family AC-67; genus JBIOWR01. The sequence continues at coordinate 219 of JBIOWR010000105.1, read as the reverse complement.
CGGCGACATGCGCGCGACCGCGGTCTGGTTGTCGGTGACGTTCGCCGCGTGCACCGATCCCGCGAACAGCTTCGCCTTTGCGCGCACCGCGTCGGCGTCCGCGTTCTTCGGCGGACCCAGCTCCGCGGTGACCACGAACTCCTTGGCTGCGACGCAAGGTCGCGGGGAACACCGCACTCCGCTTCGAGCAAACGATCAACGGCGTCGACCTCGACGTTG
>JBIOWR010000104.1:0-7196 GCA_044868775.1 Actinomycetota bacterium | reverse complement strand
GCCGCAACGACCGCCAACGCGATAGCACCGACCACCACGGTGATCTTCCCGTTCGCCTCCAGCCCCGACACCGCGACGGAGGTGACGCCGAGCGGAACCGTCGCCCACGTGAGCACGGATCCGACGATCACGGCGAGCGCCGACCCCACGGCAACGAACACCGCGCGATCCTCGGTGACGACGAGGACGAACGGCTTGCGCGGCCGCGAGGCCTCCGTCATCGCTGGGCCTCCGGCGCACCTTCCGGCATGCGCACCGGCGGCGCGACGCGCGCGTACCAGATCGCGACGATGCATCCGGCGACCGCCAAGCACGCGCCGGCAACGGCAACCGCAACGACGCCGGTCCGCACCGACGGCGACGCGAGCCCGGCGGACGCTGCCCGGCGCGCCGCTCCGAGAGCCGCGGTGATCGTGACGCCGGCGGCAATCCCTGCGAACGCGGTTGCCATCGACAAGAGATTGCGTCTCGTGCGTGGTTGCGCCAGCACACCCACCGCCACCAACACACACACCGCAAGGGCGGAGACGAGCGCGAGCCCCGCTCCAAGATCGACGCCCGACAGCGTGCGTCCCGCGACCGGGATGCGCGCGGCGCCGCCGCCTCCTCCAATGGGTACCACGAACGCGGACTGCGCCGCCGACGCCCACGTCGCGCGCACGCACGCGATGCACGTCGCCGCGCCTGCGAACGTGACCGTCCCGGCGGCGACGAGCCGCCCGGGTCCGGTCGCGGCGCTCACAGCTGTTCGGCGGCCTTCACTGCGGCGAGCAACGCGCGCGCTTTCGAGCGCGTCTCCGCCTCTTCGGTCTCGGGAACGGAGTCGGCCACGATGCCGGCGCCGGCTTGCACGTACGCCTTGCCGTTCGCAATCAGCGCAGTGCGCAACGTGATGCACGTGTCGAGGTTTCCGGAGAAGTCGAAGTAGCCGATCGCTCCCGCGTACGGCCCGCGGCGCATCGGTTCCAGCTCCTCGATGATCTGCATGGCGCGAATCTTCGGCGCGCCCGACACCGTACCGGCGGGGAACGCGGCTTTCAGCGCGTCGAACGCGCTCTTGCCGGGAGACAGCCGGCCGCGCACCTCGCTCACGATGTGCATGACGTGCGAGTACCGCTCGATGATCATGAGCTCCTCCACGCGCACCGTCCCCGGATCGCACACACGACCGAGGTCGTTGCGCGCGAGGTCCACGAGCATCACGTGCTCCGCGCGCTCCTTCTCGTCTTGCAGCAACTCGTCCGCGAGCTTCGCGTCCTCCTCGGGCGTCGCGCCGCGCGGGCGCGTGCCGGCGATCGGGCGCGACACGACCTCGTCGCCGATCACACGCAGCAACGGTTCCGGCGACGAGCACACGATCGACAGGTCCGGGTAGCGCAGGAACGTCATGTACGGGCTCGGATTGATCAAGCGCAGCACGCGATACACGTCGAACGCGTCCGCGCTGCACGGCGTGGAGAATCGCTGGCTCGGCACGACCTGGAAGATCTCGCCTGCTGCGATCTTCTCCTTCGCCGCGCGCACCGCGTCCTCGAACTCCGACGGGGTCATCGTGGAGTCGATCTCCCCGGGCGGCGCGTCCAGCGGCGGCGACACCGGACGAGACTGCGTCGGCGTCGATGCCAAGCGCGATACCAACTCTTCCGCCGCCGATACCGCCTCGTCGTACTGGCGCGCGGGATCGTCGCCGATCGCGACGTTGCTGATCACGGTGAGGCGCTGGCGCAAGTGATCGAACACGAGGAGCCTGCCGGTGAACAGCAGCCACATCTCCGGGAAGCCGAGGTCGTCGGGCTTCGTCTTCGGAAGCTTCTCGATGTAGCGGACCGCGTCGAACCCGATGTAGCCGACCGCGCCTCCGTGCAGCGGCGGCAATCCCGGGAGCGCAGGCGCGCGATACGCCGACACCGCCTTTTCCAACGCGTCGAGCGGATCGGTGGCGTCGCGCACGCCCGCGGGGGGCTCGCCGGTCCACTCGACCGACCCGTTGCGGCTCGCCATCGACAGGAACGGCTGCACGCCGATGAACGAATAGCGGCCCCAGCGCTCGCCGTGCTCCACGGACTCGAGCAGGAAGGAGTTCGGCTCGTCGCCGAGCTTGCGATAGGCGCCGACGGGCGTCTCGAGGTCGCCGAGCACCTCGCGCCACACCGGCACGAGCGTGTGCTCGCGTGCCAGGCGCAAGAACTCTTCGCGCGTGGGTGAATACAGGTCTTTGCTCATGACAGCACCCGGTAGAAGCACGTGCGCTCGCCGGTGTGACACGCGGGACCGGCCGCGTCGACGAGCACGAGCAAGGTGTCGCCGTCGCAGTCGTAGCGCACCTCTTTCACGTGCTGCACGTTGCCGCTCGTCGCTCCCTTGTTCCAGAACTCTTTGCGCGAACGGCTCCAGAACCACGTCGTCTTGGTGTCGAGCGTCCGCTGGAGCGACTCCGCGTTCATCCACGCAACCATGAGCACCTCGCCGGTGTCGTGCTGTTGCACGACGGCGGGAACCAGCCCGCGCTCGTCGTACTTCACCTCGTCCACTCCGGTCACGGCTTTCTCGCCACCCACACCATCTCCCGCGAATCGGCGTCCAGCGGGCGCCGGTCGAACCAACCATACACGGCCTCGATCTCGAAGCCTGCGCGTTTCAGCAGGTGTTCCATCTCGAAGCGGTACACCATGCGAATCTCCAGATCGGCCTCGGCGGTCTCGACGACGCGGTCGCCATCGTAGCGTTCGCAGATCGCCTTGAGATGCACGCGCTGTGTCGCCGTCTCGTACACCGGCAGCGAGTACATCTCCCAGCGCCGCCCCTCCTCGTCGCGGAACTCGTCGATGTAATTGCGCCGCCCGTTCTGCGCGACGACGATCTGCGGATCGGGGATGAACACGTTGAGCGCAAGGCGCCCGCCGGACCGCAGCGACGCGTGCGCGCCGCGCAACGCGCCGAGCTGATCCTCGGTGGTCGTCATGTGGAGGAAGGATCGAAACGGGATCGTCACCAGGTTCACCGGCGGCGTCGCGACGAAGGTGCGCATGTCACCTTCGATCCACGTGATCTTGTCGGCGACGCCCGCTTCGGCCGCGCGCTTCTTTCCGGCCTCCATCATCGCTGCGGAGACGTCCACGCCGATCACGTCCACGCCGGCCTGCGCAACCGGGATCGCGATGCGTCCGCTGCCGACGCCCAGCTCCACGACGGGCCCAGCACTTTCGACCGCGAGCGACGTGTAGAACGCCGCGTCGCCTTCCATCTCTTTGGACCAGTCGTTGTAGAAGCCGACGAACGCTGCGTAGGGGTCGACGCTCATCGCACCGGGATTCCTTTGGCGCGCACGTGCTCCTTCACGTCGTGGATGCGCATCTCGCCGAAGTGGAAGACGCTCGCCGCGAGCGCGGCGTCGGCGTGACCGTCAGTGAGCGCTTCGGCGAAGTGATCGGGCGTGCCGGCGCCGCCGCTCGCGATCACCGGGACGCCCACCGCGTCGGCCACCGAGCGCGTGAGCGCGATGTCGTAGCCGTCCTTGGTGCCGTCCTTGTCCATGCTCGTGAGCAGGATCTCGCCCGCGCCGAGCTTTGCCGTCGCGCGCTCGGCCCACTCGACCGCGTCGATGCCGGTGGGCGTGCGGCCGCCTTCGACGACGACCTCCCAACCCGTGCCGTTGCCCGGGCGCCGCCGCGCGTCGATCGCGATCACCACGCACTGCGATCCGAAGTCGCCGCTCGCGTGCTCGAGCACGGCGGGGTCGCGCACTGCGGCGGTGTTCAACGAGACCTTGTCCGCGCCGGCGCGCAGCATCTTGCGCACGTCGTTCGCGCTGCGCACGCCGCCGCCGACGGTGAGCGGGATGAACACCTGCTCGGCCGTGCGCGCAACCACGTCGATCATGGTGTCGCGCTTGTCGCTCGACGCGGTGATGTCGAGGAACACCAGCTCGTCGGCGCCTTCGCGGTCGTAGATCGCGGCCATCTCGACGGGGTCGCCGGCATCGCGTATCTGCACGAACTTGATGCCTTTCACGACGCGTCCGGCGTCGACGTCGAGGCACGGGATGATGCGGCGCGCGAGCATGGCTGTTATCCCCCCGCGACGTCCAGCGCTTTGGGCAACGCGAACGCGCCCGCGTACAGCGCCCTGCCGATGATCGTTGCCTCGCACCCGAGCGCGGCGAGCGCGGTGAGGTCGCCGAGCGACGCCACGCCGCCGCTCGCAACGATCCGCGCCGGGGACGTGTCCATCACGTATCCCAGCAATTCGAGATTGGGTCCTTGCAGCATGCCGTCGCGGCCGACGTCGGTGACGACGTAGCGCGCGACCCCGGCCCCGTCGAGGCGCGCGAGCGTCTCGTCGAGGTCGCCGGCGTCCTCGGTCCAGCCGCGCGCTTGTAGGCGGCGGCCGCGCACGTCGAGCCCTACGGCTACCATCTCGCCGAACTTCGCCACGGCGTCGAGCACGAACTCCGGATCGAGCAGCGCCTGGGTGCCGAGCACGACGCGCGAGGCGCCGTTCTCCATCGCGATCTCGATCGCCTCCATCGAGCGAATCCCACCGCTGCATTGCACGGGGATATCCACGGACGCGATCACGCGCGCGACCACGTCGCGGTTGCGCGGCTCGCCTTCGAGCGCGGCTTCGAGGTCGACGACGTGCAACCACTCGGCGCCGTCGCTCGCGAACTTCTTGGCGACGGAGACGGGATCCTCGTCGTACACCGTCTCGCGCGCGAAGTCTCCTTGCGCGAGCCGCACGCAGCGGCCGCCGCGAATGTCGATCGCGGGGAGCAGGATCACGCGACGCATCCCTTCACGAAGTTCTCGAGGAGCGTCAGCCCGGCGTCGCCCGACTTCTCCGGGTGGAACTGCACGGCGGCGACGGCGCCGCGCGCGACGCCGCACGCGAACTCCACGCCGTGATCGGTCCACGCGGCCGCGCCGTCCGCGCCGGCCGACGGCGCGTACGAGTGGTCGAAGTAGAAATAGGTGTCGTCGTCGAGGCCGGCGAACGCCGGAACACCGCTACGAAATCTGACCTGGTTCCACCCGATGTGCGGAATCTTGACTTTGTCGGGCAGCCGGTGCACGCGGCCGGAGAAGACGCCGAGTCCCTCTTCGTCCGCGGACTCGTCGCTCGCGTCGAACAAGATTTGCAAACCGAGGCAGATGCCGAGGTACGGGCGATCGTCGAGGACCCACTCGCGCAACGGCTCCGCGGAGCCGGCGTTCTCCAACCCGATGCGGCAGGCGCCGAACGCTCCCTGACCGGGCACCACGACGCCGTCGGTCGCGACGCCGTCGAGCGTCGTCACCACGTCGACGTCGGCGCCCACGCGCTCGAGCGCCTTGGCGACGCTGCGCAGGTTCCCCATGCCGTAGTCGAGCAGCGCGATGCGCGTCACAAGGTTCCTTTCGTGGAGGGCACGCCGCGTCCCGGCGCCGGCGACGTCGCGTCCCCGAGCGCGCGCGCGAGCGCTTTGAACTCCGCCTCGACGATGTGGTGTGGGTTCTTGCCGGCGAGCAGCCGCACGTGGATCGTCGCGCCGGCCGACTGGCACAGCGCGCGCAGGAACTCCTCGGTGAGGCGCGTGTCGTACGCGCCGATCTGCTTCGCTTTCGCGTCGACGTCGTGCGCAAGGTACGGGCGCGACGACAGGTCGAGCGCGACCTGCACGAGCGCTTCGTCGAGCGGGATGACGGCCGATCCGAACCGGCGGATGTCGCGCTTGTCGCCGAGCGCGTTCGCGAGCGCCTCGCCGAACGCGATGCCGGTGTCCTCGACGGTGTGGTGGGCGTCGACGTGCAAGTCGCCGCGCGCCTTCACCTTGAGGTTGAACCCCGCGTGCTTGCCGAGCTGCTCGAGCATGTGATCGAAGAAGGGGATGCCGGTGTCGGCGCTCGCGCTGCCGTTCCCGTCGAGCGCGAGGTCGACTTGGACGTCGACCTCCTTGGTGGTGCGGCGCACCGAGGCGGTGCGTGCGCCCTTGCTCGACGATGCCTTCTTCTTTGCGGGCGGCTTCTTACGCGCGGGCATCGTTCAGCACCCTCCTCAGCGTCTCGACGAACGTTGCGTTCTGGTCTGCGCTGCCTACGGTGACGCGCAAGCAGCGCGGGATCATCGTGGAGAAATCCCGCACGAGCACGCCGCCGTTCGCGAGCGCGCGCCACAGCGACGTGCCCTCCTGCTCGGTGCGGAACAGCAGGAAGTTCGCCGCCGACGGGAACACCTCGACGCCCGGCACGCGCTCCATCTCTTTCGCGAGGCGTTCGCGCTCGACGACGATCTCCTCCACCGCCGACAGCGCAAGCGACGCGTGCTTCACCGCAACCTCCGCACACGCTTGCGACAGCGCCGACAGATGATACGGAAGCCGCGTAACCTGCAACGCCTCGACGAGCCACGGGTGCGCGAGCAGGTAGCCGAGCCGAAGCCCGGCCAGCCTCCACGACTTCGAGAACGACCGCACGACCGCGAGCCGCTCCTCCTTGCCGAGGATGGCGGTCGCGGACTCGCCGCCGAACTCGCCGTACGCTTCGTCGGCGACGACAAGACCCGGCCCGCTCTCGAGTGCGGCCTGCACCGCGCTCAGCGGTTGCGCGGTGCCGGTGGGATTGTTCGGGGAGCACACGAACGTCACGGCCGGCTGCACGCGCTCGACCTCGCGCGCAACGAGCGCCGCGTCGAGCACCCACGGCTCGGGTACGTGGACTTGCACGACCTCCGTCCCGGTCACGCGCGCGATGTGCGAGTGCATCGCATACGTCGGCTCGAACAACAGCACGCGCCGGCCCGGCCCGCCGAACGTGAGCAGCACCGTTTGGATCACCTCGTTGGAGCCGTTCGCCGGCCACACGCCCGCCGCCGGCCACGAGAACCGCGCGCCGAGCGCCGCGCGCAACGCGGTCGCGTCGCGGTCGGGGTAGCGGTTGAGCGCGAGCGCGGCGATTCTTTCGGAGAGGTCCTTGAGAACGGCGTCGGGCGGGCCCCACGGCGACTCGTTGGTGTTCAGCCGCACGCGCGCGTCGGCTTGCGGCGCCTTGTACGGCGGCAGCGCGCGCAAGTCGTCGCGTATCTCGAACGGTCGTTTCGCCGTCACGACAACCGCACCTCGATCGCGCGCGCGTGCCCGACGAGGCCTTCTTCGTTCGCGATCGCGAGCAGCGCGGGCGCGACCTGTTCGACGCCGGCGCGACCGAAGGACACCACGGCGG
>JBIOWR010000103.1:0-3382 GCA_044868775.1 Actinomycetota bacterium | reverse complement strand
TTCACCGCGGACTCAACCGTGCGACGCACGTTCGCGGCGTCGCAGTTCGCGAGGCGATTGGCCTCGCCGCGCACGCTCTTCCACACCGTGCCCTCCTCCCATGCGAGGTAGGACTGATGCGCGCCCATCGCGGCGAGCAACCGCCCGGCGTCTTGCGTGCCCTTGACCGTCGCCACCCACGCGCCCTTGTGGTGTCTCACGGATGCCGATATGCCCAGCCGTTCCATCAACGCGCGCCCCGTGAGCGCGTCGGTCTCCGATCCGAAGCGCAGCTCGAGGTGCGCCGCCGAGCGCGGGTCGCTCACGCTTCCGCGCACCAGGAACACGCCGCGCAGGAACGACGCGGCGTCGCACCGGCGCGCGACCGCCCGGCGTGGCAGCTCTCCCGGACGTCCTCCCTCGCCGGTGAGGCCGATCGCCGCGAGCTTCGCGTCGATGTCTCCGGCGGCGCGCACGACGAAGCGGGACCGTGGCCGCCCGCGGCCCGGCTCGAACAAGCGAACCTCGATCTCGACTTCGAGCGCGCGCGCGAGCGCCGCATACGCCTTGCGCACCACGGCCGGGTCCTCCGCCTCGATCTCGAACGCGCGCGCCCCACCGGGGAGCAGGTGCAAGCCCCCGGCCGCGCGCGCCATGCCGAGCAGCTCCGCGCGCTCGTCGCACGCGCGCGGCGCGCGCAAATGCGCGAGCTCGTCGCGAACCGTTCGGGTGAAGCTCACACCACGCCTTTCAGCATCGCCGCGAGCTTGTCGGGATCGTGCAGCCCGCCGGTGGACACGTCGCCGCCGATCACCGGGATCGGCGCGAGCGCGGACGGATCGAACGCGAGCGCGCGCGGTCCGGCCGGCGCGCCGTCGTGCGCGATCACGGCGCTCAGCCGCAACCCCGGGCAGTGACGCACGAGCGCATCGACGTGCGCGGCCGCGTCCATGCCCGCGGTCTCGCCCGGTTGCTCGCGCAGGTTCATGACGAAGATCGTGCGCCGCGCATTGGCGACGGCGTCGGCGAGGCCTCCCACGCACAGCGCCGCTGCGACGCTGGTGAACAGGCTTCCGGGGCCGAGCACGACGACGTCCGCGCCGCCGATCGCTTCGAGCGCCTCTTCGGTGGCCGTCGCTGCCGGCTCGACCCACACGCGCTCGATCGGACCTCCGCTCGTCGCGATCGCAACCTGACCGACGCACTCCACGCCGCCGATCGACGCGTGCAGCGTGAGCGGCGTGGTCGCGGCGGGCAGCACGCGCCCGCGCGCGCCGGCGAGTTTCGCGACGTCGTCGAGCGCGCGCACGAGATCGCCGTGCACGTCGCACAACGCAGCGATCATCAAGTTTCCGAGCGGGTGCCCCGCCAGCTCTCCTTCACTGAAGCGATACTGCAGCAGCGCGGCCCGTTGCGGGTCGGTCGCGAGCGCCGCGATCGCCATGCGCAGGTCGCCGGGCGGAGCGATGCCGAGCTGCTCGCGCAACACGCCGGAGGAACCGCCGTCGTCGGCAACGGTGACGATCGCCGTCACCGATCCGCTCAGCTGGCGCACGGCGGCGAGCGCCGCGGAGAGGCCGTGGCCTCCGCCAATACATGCGACGCGCGGCTCGCTCACTGTCGTTCGCGGGGCGTTCAGCCCTGGTCGATGTCGCGGTGCTCGATGGCAAGACGCAGCCCGCGCTCGCGCAGCAGCGCGGCGATGCGCTCGGAGATGACGACGCTGCGGTGCCGCCCGCCGGTGCACCCGATGCCGAGCGTGAGATAGCGCTTGCCTTCCGCGAGATAGCCCGGGATCGTCACGTCGAGCAACTGGTCGAACCGATCGAGGAACGCCTGCGTCGCCGGCTGCGACAGCACGTAGTCGCGCACGCGCGGATCGGTTCCCGGCAGCGGCCGCAACTCATCCACCCAGTGCGGGTTGGGCAGGAAGCGCACGTCGATCACGAGGTCCGCGTCGAGCGGGATGCCGTATTTGTAGCCGAACGACACCACGGTGACTTGCAATCGCGACTCGCCGGGCTCTTCGGTGAAGGCTTTGATGATGCGGTCGCGCAAGTCGTGCACGGTGAGATCGGTGGAGTCGATCACGAGGTCGGCGGACGCGCGCAGCGAACGCAGCAGCACGCGCTCGCGCGAGATGCCTTCGATGATGCGCTCCGCGAGCGGGTGCTTGCGGCGCGTCGCCTCGTAGCGGCGCACGAGCGCCTCGTCGGACGCCTCCAGGAACACGATGCGATGGCTCACGCCGCGGCGGCCGAGGTCGGCGAGCGCTTCCGCAAGCTCCGGGAAGAACTGCCCGCCGCGCACGTCGATGACCAGCGCGATGTGCTCGAGCTGGCTCTTCGGTTGCAACGCCATCTCCGCCATCTTCGGGATGAGCGCCGGCGGCAAGTTGTCGATGACGAAGTAGCCGAGGTCTTCGAGCACCTTGGCGGCTTGCGAGCGCCCGGCGCCGGACAGGCCGGTGATGATGGTGAAGTCCGGCCCGGCCGGGACCTGCTCCTGCTTCATCGCCCTCGCCATCAACGCTTCCTCACCGATACTCGTTGCCCGCGCCCAATCCGCGCAGGTACGCATGAATGCGGCCGGCCACGTTCGCCGGCACCACGCTCGCGAGGTCCTCCTCGCTCGCTTGAAGGATACGCCGCACCGAACCGAATTTGCGGAGCAACAAGCGCTTTCGCTCGGGCCCGATGCCCGGAATCGCGTCGAGCTCGCTGGCCGTCGCCTTCTTGTTGCGCAGGCTCCGGTGATACGTGATCGCGAACCGGTGCGCCTCGTCGCGGATGTGCTGCAGCAGGTACAGCGCGTCCGACCCGCGCGGGATCATCACCGGGTCGCTGCGTTCGGGGAGGTACACCTCCTCGAAGCGCTTGGCGAGGCCGACGACCGATACGTCTTGCACGCCCAGCTCGCTCATCGCTTGCAGCGCGGCGCCCAGCTGTCCCTTGCCGCCGTCGATCACGAGCAAGTTGGGCGGGTACGCGAACCGCCGCGGCTTCCCGTCGTCGTCGGCGGTGCGCGCGCGCGCGAACCGCCGCTCGATCACCTCGCGCATGCTCGCGAAGTCGTCCTGTCCTTCCACTCCTTTGATCTTGAACTTGCGATAGTCGGAGCGCTTCGGCAGCCCGTCCTCGAATACCACCATCGAGCCCACCTTCTCGGTGGGACCGAGGTTGGAGATGTCGAAGCACTCGATGCGCAGCGGCGCGTCGGCGAGGCCGAGCTCCGACTGCAGCGCGCGCAACGCCTTCGCGCGCGCCTCGAAGTCCTTTCGCCGCTTGAGCTTGTGCTGCGCGAAGGACTCCTTCGCGTTGTGCAGCACGGTTTCGAGGAGCGCGCGCTTCTCACCGCGCTGCGGCACGTGGAACTCCACCTTGCCGTTGCGGCGCTCGGTGAG
>JBIOWR010000102.1:0-11671 GCA_044868775.1 Actinomycetota bacterium | reverse complement strand
TCGCGAGCGCGCCCGCGGGTTCGTGCGACGGTCTGGCCGTCGACATGGAAGGACGCGTGTGGGTGGCGCTCGCGGCCGGCGCCGGCGTGGCGCGCTTCTCGCGCGAGGGCGATCTCGCCGACGTCGTACGCGTGCCGGCCACGATGGTGGTCACGGTTGCGTTCGGCGGCGACGACGGACGCGACGTGCTGTTCGGCACCGGCGACAACACCGACGACGCGTCGCTCGGCGGCTGCTTGATCGCGTGGCGCACCGACGTACCCGGCGTGCCGGTGCCGCCTGCGCGCGTGTAGGTTCTGCGTTCGATGACGGCTCTCGTTACCGGCGGCGGCGGTTTCATCGGCTCCGCGCTCGCGCGCGCGCTCGTCGCGGAGGGGCAACGCGTGCGCGTGCTCGACTCGTTCATCACCGGATCGCGCGATGCGGTTCCACCGGAGTGCGAGCTGATCGAAGGTGATCTGCGGGAGGAGGCCGCTGTTCGGCACGCGTGCAGTGGAGTGGAGATCGTGTATCACCAAGCCGCGCTGCGCAGCGTGCCCCGATCCGTCGACGACCCGGTGCTCACCGACGCGTGCAACGTGCGCGGAACGTTGCACGTGCTCATGGCGGCGCACGACGCCGGCGTGCGCAAGGTGATCTACGCGTCGTCGTCGAGCGTGTACGGCGACACCGGCGCATCGCTCGCGCCGGGCGAGCGCTTGCGCGAGGACATGCTTCCCGATCCGATCTCGCCGTACGGCGTGTCGAAGCTCGCCGGCGAGCAGTACTGCCGCGCGTGGACGAAGCTCACCGGGTTGCCCACCATCTCGCTCCGGTACTTCAACGTGTTCGGGCCGGGCCAGAACCCCGAGTCGCTGTATGCCGTGGTGTTCCCCGCGTTCGTCTCCGCGCTGCTCCAGGGCACGGCGCCCGAGGTGCACTGGGACGGCGAGCAATCGCGCGACTTCACGTTCATCGACGACGTGGTCGCCGCAAACCTCGCGGCGGCGCGCGCAGGCTCGGACGCAGACGGTCTCGTGTTCAACGTCGGGGCCGGCTCCGCGCGCACGGTGAACGAGGTGCTGCGCGCCGTGTCCGGCGCAGTCGGGACGTGGATCGACCCGGTTCCCACGCCGAAGCGCCCCGGCGACGTGCGCCGGACGTTCGCCGACGTCTCGCGCGCCATGGCGCTCCTCGGATGGGCTCCCAAATCCGCCTGGGAGGAGAGCGTCGCGCGCACTGTCGAATGGCTCCGCTCCCGTTGAGGAGGGTTTGGCGCGCCCAACGGAGAAAATGATCGGCAGGGCAACCAGAGAGGGGCGAATCATGGGGCGCACAAGGCTGTTTCTCGTCGTCGTCGGCGTGCTGGTGATGGGGTTGGTCACCTCGTCGGCGGCCGGCGGGCCGTACGACGCCGCGGAGAATTACGACGGCTGCTCCGCCATCGTCGTCGATCCGACCGTGGTCTGCGCGACCGACTCGTCGGCCAGCGCAGGAACCGGCGCCATCGCGGTTGCCACGTCCTTGAAGAGCCGCCTCCAGAGCTACGCGCCGACGGTCGCGTCGGGCGCCTACGCGTTCGGGAGCGTCAGGCGACTGGTGGAGAACGGGCCGGTGTCGGCGCTTCGCGTCACCGCGACGATCCACGTCATCGATGCCAACCTCCACGTCATCTCGCGCCCGGCGCTGGTCGGTGAGGTCGCCGCGCTCGTGACTGCGGACATTCGCATGGAGGAGAAAGGCCAGCGCTGCAATTACATCGACACCTACTGCGCGTTCAACGGCGGGGCCATCGAGATCGCGACCCTGCGGGAGACCGGCGACCTGCACCTCGAAGACCAAGAGTTCACCGTCAGCGGAATCTTGTTCGCGTGTGGCGGGCTGCCGGCCGGCTCGGCCGACGTCATCGTCACGGTGAGCAGCTCGTCGCAGATCGGGTCGCTCACCGCACCGAGCGCGGGCGAATCCGTCGCGAGCGTGGACGCGGTCGTCACCAACCTGACCGTGGAGCCGGTGCCGGCGCCGCCCGGCATGTGCTTCTAGCCTAGGTCTCGGTTCGCAGCGCGCTCGAACGCGAAGGGTGGCGTAGCTTTGCCAGCGCCTTTGCTTCGAGCTGGCGGATGCGTTCGCGCGTGAGGCCGAAGCGCTTGCCGACCTCTTCGAGCGTGAGCGGCTCCTCGCCGGTCAGGCCGAACCGCAACGCGAGGATCGTGCGCTCGCGCTCGGTGAGCGTGCCGAGGACCTTCTCCAATTCCTCGCGCCCGATCCCGGACAGCACCTCGTCGAACTGACCTGCCGCGGCCTCGTCCGGGACGAACTCGCCGAGCGTGGCCTCGCCCGCCTCACCGACGGGCGTCTCCAGCGAGAGGAGGTTCGCCGCCAGCCCGCGCAGCTCGCGCACGCGCGCCACCGGCAGCCGCGCGGCGCGCGCGACCTCCTCGTCGGTTGCCTCGCGGCCGTGCTGCGCTTCCAGCTCCGCACGCGCGCGGCGCACGCGCACGAGCAACTCGTGGACGTGGACCGGCAGGCGGATCGCGCGGCCGCGGTCTGCGATGCCGCGCTGGATCGCCTGGCGAATCCACCAGGTCGCGTACGTCGAGAACTTGAAGCCCTTGCGCCAGTCGAACTTGTCCACGGCGCGCATCAGGCCGATGTTGCCCTCCTGCACGAGGTCGAGGAGCGGGATGCCGGTCGCCCGGTATCGCCGCGCGATCGACACCACCAGGCGCAGGTTGGCCTGGACCATGTCGTGCTTCGCGGCCTCGCCGTCGCGCGAGAGCAGATCCAGCTCCCGGCGCTTGGCCGCCGTCAGCTTCTCGTTGCTGGCCAGGCGCTTCTGCGACTTCATGCCGGCCTCGATGCGCTTCGCCAGCTGCACCTCTTGGGCGGCGTTCAACAGCGGGTACCGGCCGATCTCCCGCAGGTAGGTGCCGAGCGCGTCGAGGTCGCCGAGCCGGTCCGCATCCTCGGGCGTGATCTGGACCGGGACGTCCTCCTCGACCGTCTCGAGGTCTTCCGCGGCCTCGGCGAGCAGCTCTGCGTCGTCGAGGTCGAGATCCTCGTCGGCTTCCGGCCGAGGGAGATCGTCGTCTACTTGGGCCATCGTCGTCTCAGGCATCCTTTCCCATCACGTCCTATTCGTCTCCTTCGGGCCATTTCAGGGCTCTCAACGCACAGAAGCACGCCCAGGGACCACCCGGCGCCCCGACGTGCTGACCCATTGTACGACGGGGGACCAAACGAAACCTGTTGCCGGGTGCTCTAAGACCCTCCAAACCGCCGAGCGTGTCGCTGCTTGCGCCGATTGTGACCTTTTGGAGTGAGAACGAGCTGAGCGTCAGGTTCGTAGCAGCTCGTCCAGCATCTCCGGGGTGGTAACCGGCCGGAGGCAGACGAACCGTTCGCATACGTACGCCGTGGGCTTGCCGTCGGTCTCGGTCCGTTGTGCGAGCAGCGGGACGATCGTCGGGCCGGGTCGCCCCACGGCCAGCACGTGGTTGGGAGGCACTCGCTCCCAAGCAACGCGGGCGAGCGCCCGGGTGTTCCCCGATCCCGGATCGCCGGCCACGGCGATCTCCTTGGCGCCGGCCAGGCACAGGTCCAGGACGCCGAGGAGGTGGCCGAAGCCGTGCGGGCTGGCTCCCATGGCCGGCTGCAGCAGCTTGAGGTAGCGCTCGGCGCGCGCCTCGAGGAGCGTCTCTCCGGTGAGCGCGCCGATGCGCAGCAGGACCTCCGCCATCACCGCGTTGCCGGAGGGGACGGCGTTGTCGAACAGCTCCTTGGGTCGGAGGACGAGTGAGCCGGCGTCCGAGCCGGTGTCGAAGAAGCCGCCGGCGTCGTTATCGGAGAACAGCCGGATCGCGTCGTCGCACAGCCTCCTTGCTTCCGCGAACCAGCGCTCGTCGAACGTGGTCTCGTAGAGGTCGAGGAGCGCGGCCGTCATCAACGCGTGATCGTCGAGGAAGCCGGGACCGCTGGTGCGCCCGTCGCGCCACGAGCGTTGCAGCCGTCCGCTCGGGTCGCGCATCTCGCGCAAGACGAAGTCGCCGGCGCGGGTTGCCGCCTCGACGTAGTCGTCGCGGTCGAACGTGCGGCCGGCTTCCGCCAGGCCCGATATCGCGAGGCCGTTCCACGCGGCGAGCACCTTGTCGTCGGTCGCCGGACGGACGCGGCGCGATCGCACCTCCAGCAAAACCGAACGGCACCGCTCCACGATCGCGAGCATCTCCTCGACCGGCATCTCCAGTTGCTTCGCGACCTCGTCGTCCTCGCGCGGCGTCCACAGCACGTTCGTGCCTTCCCAGTTGCCGGCCGGCGTGACGCTCCAGTACGCGGCCGCGACGTCGGCGTCCGCCGTGCCGCACGCATCGCGCAGCTCTTGCAGGTTCCACACGTAGAACTTTCCTTCGACGCCTTCGGAGTCGGCGTCGAGCGAGGAGTAGAAGCCGCCGCTCTCATGCCGCATCTCGCGCAGCAGCCAGTCCGCGGTCGCGATCGCCGTGCGCTCGTGTGCGTCGTCGCGCGTCACGATCCACGCGCGCGTGTACAGCCTGAGCAATTGCCCGTTGTCGTACAGCATCTTCTCGAAGTGCGGCACCATCCACGCGCGATCGACGGAATAACGGTGGAAGCCGCCGCCGGCCTGGTCGAACATGCCGCCGCGCGCCATGCGCGCGAGCGTCGCGCGCGCGATGCTCAGCGCGTCGCCCGCGCCGCGCGCGTTCATGCGCAACATGAAGTCGAGCAGCATCGGCTGGGGGAACTTCGGCGCGCCACCGAACCCGCCCCACTCCGCGTCGAAGGTCTCGCGGAGCTTGTCCATCGCGGCGTCGAGCGTCACGACGTGCAGGTCGTGCTCGCGCTCGTGCGGCGTCACCGCGCGATCGATGTGTTGGACGAGCGCGTCGGCTTGCTGCAGCACGTCCTCGCGCGTCGACTCCCACGCGTCGTGCACCGCGGTGAGCACGCGCGTGAACGACGGCATTCCGTGGCGGTCCTCGTCCGGGAAGTACGTGCCGCCGTAGAACGGTTTGCCGTCGGGCGTGAGGAACACCGTCATCGGCCAGCCGCCGTGACCCGTCATCGCCTGCACCGCGTCCATGTAGATCTGGTCGAGGTCCGGGCGCTCCTCGCGATCGACCTTGATCGACACGAACCACTCGTTCATCAGCTGGGCGGTCTCGGCGTCCTCGAACGACTCGCGCTCCATCACGTGACACCAGTGGCACGCGGCGTACCCGATCGACAGCATGATCGGCTTGCTCTCGGCACGCGCGCGTTCGAGCGCCTCGTCTCCCCACTCGTACCAGTCGACGGGGTTGTGCGCGTGCTGCAGCAAGTACGGGCTGGTGGCGTTCGCGAGTCGATTCATGGTTTGTCGTCTCGTCGTCGAGCTTACCCTCGCGACCGGGGGCGGGGTGATGTCCGCTAGCCGGGTTCACCAGGTGCGCATCATGTGCGTTGGTGAACCCACCACGTGAACACGGCGTGCGAGGAGAGCGACCAGCGGCGGCGGCCGTGCGGCTCGTTGCGACATCGGGTGCGTGCCGTTAGCCTCGCGATCGTGACATCGGCAGACGAAAAGGCGGCGTTGCAGGCCGTCGCGCGGCCGGGATTCGCCGCAGCGACGCGCGCGCGCGTGCTGCCGGTCGCTTTGGGCCCCGCGCTCACCGGCGCCGTCGCTGCATGGGCGCTCGCCGGTCGCTTCTCGTGGGCGTGGCTCGGCGTGCTGATGCTCGGAGCGATCGCCGGTCACCTCTCGTTCAACGTGCTCGGCGACGTGATCGACGACGCGAGCGGCGCCGACGACGCGGCGCGCGCCGACTTGCTGAGCGTGCCGACGAGCTCCGGTGCGATCTCGGCGGCGTATCCGCGCCGGCGCGCGCTGCGCAACGGGATCGTGCTCGTGCTCGTAGCGCTCGCGTCCGGCGTGGCGTTGTCGGTGGCGCGCGCGCCGTCGGTGCTCGCGCTGGGAGCGCTTGCGTATGCGCTCGTGCTCGGAGCGGTGGCGCCGCCGGTGCGCTTCGCGTCGCGCGTCCCGGCGAGCGGCGAGGCCGCCGCGGTGATCGCCGGGATGCTGCAAACCGCGGCCGCGTACGCGGCGATGGCGGAACGCATCGACCTCGTCGCGTTGCGGCTCGGGATCGTGCCGGGATTGCTGATCGCGAACGTGGTGTTCCACCAACAGTTCTTGCGGCACCGATCCGATCTCGTGATCGGGCGTCCCGGCACGGTGTCGCGTCTCGGCGCGCACAAGGGGGCGGCGGTCTCCATCGTCGTGTTGCTCGCGCCGTTCGTTGCGCTGGCGGTTCAGGTCGGGCTGGGCGTGTGGCCGGCGTGGGCGCTCGTGGCGGTGGTCGCGCTCGCGCCGCAGCTGCTGGCGTGGGCGAGGTTGCGCGCGGAGATCGGGCCGCTCGACAACTTCATCACGCTGTTCGGCGCGACGCTCGGCTCGACGGCTCTGGCGAATCTCTTGCTCGTGCTCGGCCTCGTGGCCGAGCGGCTCGCGCGCTAGCTTCGCGCGCTAACTTCGCTCGATCACGAGCACCTCGATCGGAGCCGTGACGCCATGCTGCGAGATCGTTCTCGCGGTGCGCTCCGCGTAGCTCGCCACGTGCGCGCAGGGGATTCCTTCGTGTCGCTCTCCGTACTGCCGCAGACGCTTTGCGCCGCGCTCGAGCAACGTCACCGCGCCGTGCCCGTTGCCGCGCTGGCGGTGCGTGAGGCCGACGGCGACCTGGATGATGCCTTGCCAGAAGTCGCGCTCACCCTCGGGCGCGGGGTGCCAGCCTTCCTCCCAGATCTCGTGCGCCTGGAAGTAGCGGCCGGCGTTGAACTCCTCGATGCCTCGATCCAGCGCCGTCGCCGGGTCGGGCTCGGGCTCGTTGCCCGGCACGATTCCTTCGGCGCCGCGCGGCAGCGGGCGGCCGAGCTCGTCGCGCGGGCGGGCGTTGCGCGGGCGTCCGGCGGGGTCGCGCTCGCGCGGAAGCCGGCCGGGCTTTTCGTCCATCACGCGAAGATGCTAGCGCGGTCGGAGGCTCGCCGGAGCCGCGCGAGGCCGCCCCTATACTTGCGCGCGTGAAGCGTTCCCAAACCGAGGACGACATCTTCATGCGCGCGCCTGCGGAGAGCGTCTTTCGCATGCTCGACTCGCTCCCGCGCGACGCCGGCTGGTGGCCGGGAGCGCGTGCAGCGCAAGGACCCGGCGGCCTCGTGCGTCTTCGTCTTCCGTCGTTTCGGCGCCACTCGCGCGCGGTGCGCCTCCGCCTGCGCGTGGACGGCGTGCGCCCAGGCGTCGGCCTCATCTGGCGGATCGAACGTGGAGAAATCCGCGGCACCGGCGAGTGGTGGCTGGAGCCGGTCGAAGGCGGAACCGTCGTGCATTACCTGCTCGGCGCCGACCCGGGACCGCGCGGACGGTTGCGCCGCTTCGGCTCGCGCGTGCGTCGGCATCGATGGGCGGTGCGCCGCGGCATGAACGCGTTGAAGGATCGATTGGAGCGAGCCGGAGCGGTCGAGCGTGTCTGATACGAAACGCTGTCCGTCGTGCGGCGCGCAGAACGCGGCCACCGCGGAGTGGTGCACGCTGTGCCTCACGCGGTTCGATAAGGCGACGCTAACCGCGCCGCGCCCGCAACCGGAGCAACCCGAACAGCTCGAACAACTCGAACAACTCGAACAACTCGACGACGAAGCCGCGCGCGAGCTGTCGATGCTGGGCGCCACCTCAGCGGCGGCAGCGGCGCCCTCTCCGCCCGCCGTCGACGAAGCGCCGGTCGATCATCCGGTCGAGCATCCCGTCGTGCCGGAGCCTCCCGCTCCCGTCGCACGCGCGCCGGTCACGTTCGTGCGCGAGGGCGACAAGGTGCGCTGGGTCTGCCCGTCGTGCGACACCGTCAACGACATCGACTCCGGCTCGTGCCGCATCTGCGGCACGGTGATGGCGCAGCTCTTCGCTCCCGACAAGAAGCAACAGGAAACCTCGCGCTCGGCGGGCTCCACGATGGCGCTGTCCGCGATGCTGCCCGGGCTCGGCCATCTCGTGCAAGGCGAAACCGCGACCGCCGTGGGTCGCGGCATCCTCTATCTCTGGACGGCCGGCATCTCCATCTTGCTCATCGCACGCGCGCCGGTGAAAGGGCGCGCGGTGGTGCAAGCCGTGGGCTTCGCGTTCGCGGCGGCGGCGATCGGCATCTGGATCGTCTCCCTGATGGAGTCGCAACGGCTCGCGAGCGGCGATCGCCGGCCGGTCGTGCAGCCTCGAACGATGACGTGGATCTTCACCGGGCTCACGCTGTTACTCTTCCTCGGTGTGCTCGTCGCCGCGACCGCCGGCCGAGCCGGGTAACGCGCGCACCGGAGGGGAGGGTCATGGCCGAGAAGACGGAAGGCTCCATCGTGATCGATCGCGACGCCGCAACCGTGATGGACGAGATCATGGACTTCGAGCACTACACCGAGTGGTCGAAGGAGATCAAGAAAGTCGACGTGCTGAAGCGCGACGCCAAGAAGCGCGGCAAAGAGGTGGTGTTCGTCGTGGACGCCGGCTTCGCGCGAGCGGAGTACACGCTCGACTACACCTATCTCCCCAAGACCGATGGCGTCACGTGGGTGACGACGGAATCCGAAGGTGCCATCAAGTCCATGACGGGGGAGTACCGCCTCGAAGACGCGGGTGACCAAAAGACCAAGGTCACCTACCGCATGACGATGGAGCTGGGCATCCCACTCCCGGGATTCCTCAAGCGCAAGGCTGAGAAGCAGGTCGTGGACGTGGCGCTCAAAGGATTGAAGAACCGCGTCGAATCCAACCGCTGATGCGTGTTGTGGGCCTCTTGCGCCCACGACTATCCTGCCCGAAGGATGCGCATCCTCCTCTTCACCGGTAAAGGCGGCGTCGGCAAGACGACCGTCGCCGCAGCAACGGCATTGCGCGCCGCACGCGCCGGCATGCGCGTGCTGGTGACGTCGACCGACCCCGCGCACTCGCTCGCGGATTCGTTCGACGCGCCGCTCGAGAACGAGGCGACGGAAGTCACGAAGAACCTCTGGGGCCAGCAGATCGACGCGCAGCAACGCCTCGAAGAAGGATGGCGCGAGATCCAGGAGTACCTCGTCGCGCTCATGGACTGGGGCGGCGTCGACGCCATTGCAGCCGAGGAGCTGTCGGTGATACCCGGCCTCGACGAGATCTTCAGCCTCACCGACGTCAAGAAGGCCGTCGACGAAGATCGTTACGACCTCATCGTGGTCGATTGCGCGCCGACGGCGGAGACCTTGCGCTTGCTGAGCTTGCCGGACGCGCTCAACTGGTACATCGAGCGCATCTTCCCGGTGGAGCGGCGGGTGATGAAGGTCGTGCGTCCGGTGCTGTCGCGGGTGACGAGCATGCCGATCGCGGACGACAAGATCTTCGCCGCGGTCGAGCGCTTGCACGATCGACTCGACGGCGTGCACAAGATCCTCGTCGACCAGAAGACCTCCACGGTGCGCCTCGTCGTCAACGCCGAGAAGATGGTCATCGCCGAAGCGCGCCGCACGTACACGTACTTGAATCTCTTCGGCTATCGCGTCGACGCGATCATCTGCAACCGCATCTTGCCGCCCGAGGTCACGGATCCGTACTTCGCGCAATGGAAGGCGGTGCAGCAGGAGCACTTGCAGACGATTCACGAGTCGTTCGAGCCGTTGCCGATCATGCGCGTGCCGCTGTACGAGCGTGAGATGGTCGGCCTCGATCTGCTGGACCGGCTCGGCACCGATCTGTACGCGGCCGACGATCCCGCGACGGTGTTTCACGAGGAAAACCCCGTCATCATCGACAAGATCGCCGGCGGCTATCGCTTGTCGTTGCGCTTGCCGTTCGCGTCGAAGAGCGAGCTCGACGTGTATCAGAAGGGCGAAGATCTCTACATCAGGGTCGGGCCCTACAAGCGCACGCTGATGCTGCCGTCCGTGCTGCGCAGGCTCGAGATCGTGGACGCGGCGTTCGAAGGTGACCGGCTGAACATCACGTTTGCAAAGGGGACCGAAGAGGTCGAGGGAGGAGCTTGATGGACGACAACCCGTTCGAGCACGAGCACAGGTCGAACCCGTTCGTCCCGGGAAACGGGCCCGAGTGCATGGTGTGCCCGATCTGCCTCGTGCTGTACGGCGTCCGCCAAGCGCGCCCGGAGGTGATGGAGCACCTCCAGAAGGCCGCGCTCGAGATGGCGATGGCCGTGAAGGCGTTCGTTGACCAGACGACGGAGAAGATGGAGCGCGAGTCGCTCCATCGCATCAACATCCGCTGACGGTGGCCGGTTCGCGGACGGTGGCCGCACCGACGATCGGCGTCGACGTCGGCGGCACCAAGATCGCCGGCGGCGTCGTCGCCGTCGACGGCACCTTGATCGCGCGGCAAGAGCTTCCCACGGAATCCGATCAGCCGGCCGCGATCGTCGCCGCGATCGTCAAGGTGGTGAACGAGCTGCGCGCAACCGCGCCGGCCGCTGCGGCGATCGGGTGCGGCGCGGCGGGCCTGGTCGATTCCGCGGCCGGTGTGATCCTCGGCGCGCCGAATCTCGCGTATCGCAACCTCCCGTTGCGCACGCTCGTGCAAGACCGGTGCGGGCTGCCGGTTGTGATCGACAACGATGCGAACGTCGCCGCGCTGGGCGAAGCCTCGTTCGGCGCCGGCGCCGGCGTGCGCGACCAAGTGATGGTGACGGTGGGTACCGGCGTCGGCGGCGGCATCGTGATCGGCGACGCGATCTATCGCGGGCATCACGGCGTGGGCGCGGAGCTCGGGCACATCGTGGTCGATCCGAACGGGCCGGTATGCGGCTGCGGCAACCGCGGCTGCCTCGAAGCGCTCGCGTCGGGGACTGCCCTCGGTCGCATGGCGCGCGAGCGCGCGGCCGCCGGTCGGTCGAGCGGTGACGACGCGGCGCGCGTTTTGGAGCTGGCCGGCGGCGACGTGGACGCGATCACCGGTGAGATCGTCGGCAGCGCCGCGGTCCGGGGCGACGCGCTCGCGCTCGCGTGCGTGCGCGATCTCGCGTGGTGGCTCGGCGTGGGGCTGGCGTCGTTCGTCAACGTGTTCGACCCCGGGATCGTGGTGGTCGGCGGCGGCGTCACGGACGGCCTCGGCGAGATCCTGCTCGAGCCGGCGCGCGCGTCGATGCGCTCGTTCGTGGTCGGCCGGGCCTGGCGGACCGAGCCGCCGGTGGTGCAGGCCCGGCTCGGCAACGATGCCGGGATCGTGGGCGCGGCCACGCTCGCCCGGACCTTGAGCGGCTGAGGCCGGCGCCGCTGGTGACCATATACCCCCCCGGGGTATAATGGCGGGTGCCATGAGCGAGACCCTGGAGTTCGACCTCGAAGGCATGACCTGTGCCTCGTGCGCCGCACGCATCGAGAAGGTGCTCAACCGCCAGCCCGGCGTGGTCGAGGCCGCGGTGAACTTCGCCGCCGAGCGCGCGCGCGTGGTCGTGGAGGACGCGCAACCGGCCGCGCTCATGGACGCGGTCGCGCGCGCCGGCTACACGGCCAAGCCGCACGAGACCGCGGCGGTCGAGAACGACGCCGAGCTGCGCGCGATCCGGCGCCGCTTGATCGTCGCCGCGATCCTGTCCGCGCCGGCAATGGTGATCGCGATGGGCTTCGGCGAGCGCGCGTGGGCGATGTGGACGACGTGGGCGCTCGTGACGCC
>JBIOWR010000101.1:0-8399 GCA_044868775.1 Actinomycetota bacterium | reverse complement strand
CGCGCGATCGCCAGGCATATGACGTCGATTGGGATCGCGCATCGTTCTCGATCGTCGACACCGGCGGATGGGAGCCGAAAGCAAAGGGGCTCACTGCAAAAGTTGTTGCGCAAGCGGCCGAAGCGGCACGGCGCGCGGACCTCATCCTGTTCGTGGGAGACGCAACCACGGGCATCACCGCCGACGACCTCGCGGTTGCACGCTCGCTGCGGCGCGCGCCGGTGCCGGTGATCGTCGTCGTGAACAAGGTGGACTCCGCGGCGCTCGAGAGCGAGGCGGCGACGTTCGAGCGGCTCGGGCTCGGGGCGCCAATGATCGTGAGCGCGTTGCACGGTCGGGCGTCGGGCGACGTGCTCAGCGCCGTTGCTGAACGCGTGCGTGCGATGGGCCGGAAACCCCGCAAGAAACCGGCGTTTCCGCGCGTCGCGATCGTCGGGCGGCCCAACGTCGGCAAGTCGTCGCTGTTCAACCGGCTCGTGGGGGAGGAGCGCACGATCGTCGACGAGGCGCCGGGCACCACGCGTGACGCCGTCGACCTCACCGCTGAGGTGGGCAGCTCCACGTACACCTTCGTCGACACCGCCGGCATGCGGCGCCGCGCGAAGCAATCGAGCGGTCCGGAGTACTACGGTCTCGTTCGCAGCTTGCGTGCGCTCGACGAATGCGACGTCGCCGTGCTCGTGATCGACGCGTCGCAAGGACCGACGGAGCAGGACCAGAAGATCGCGGAGCGCATCGTCGAGTCGGGGCGAGCGGCGGTCGTCGTGCTCAACAAGTGGGACCTTATCGACGACGAGACTCGCGATACCTTGGAGCGCGACGTGGCAGAGCGGTTGCGCTTCCTGACGTGGGCGCCGCTCGTGCGGACCTCCGCGCTGACGAAGCGCGGCGTCTCGCGCGTGATGCCCGCCGTCGATCGCTCGCTCGCGTCGTGGGGCGCGCGAGTTCCGACCGCGGAGTTGAACGCGTGGCTTCGCGAAGCGCTCCCTGGAATTCCGATGCATCGCGCGCGCGGGCCCGACGTCAAGGTCCGCTACGTAACGCAAGCGCGGACCAAGCCTCCGGAAGTCGTGTTCTTCACGACGGGACGGATAGCGGAGTCGTCGCGACGCGCGCTCGAGCGGCGCTTCCGCGACCGGTTCGGGCTCGAGGGCACGCCGGTGCGCGTCATCATCCGGCCGCGGGCGCCGCGCGGGGAGAAGACGACGCCGCGAAAGGCCGCCGCGAAGCCCCGCGCGCCGAAAAAGCGAGCGTAGGCAGCGCCCCAACCGGGGTGATAGCCTCGGGCGAACGGGACGTGGCGCAGTTTGGCTAGCGCACCAGGCTGGGGGTCTGGGGGTCGCCGGTTCGAATCCGGCCGTCCCGACAAGACGTGCGAGCTACGACGGCGTGTCCACGAACACGTCGAGCTCCCAGAATCCCTCCGCGTAAATGTCACCGTCGTCGGAGACGTTCACCGTTCCGAGCGTCGACGACGTCACCGTGCCCGCCGTCGTCGCTTCGCGCGTGAGGCCAACGATCACGTACGGACACGTGACCTTCGGTGGGTTGCAGAGAACCGGGTCGTCGTCGTCTTTGTCGTCGATCTCGACGAGCGCATCGTGCACGGAGGAGCGCACGTACGGTTCGGGCGGGATCGCGGCCGCAGTCAGGGTGAGGTTCACGCTCAACGTGAACCCGGTGCCGGGCAACACGCCGGTGATCTGCGCGGAGGACAGCGCTTGGTCGACCGTCACCGAGAGCAAGCCGCACGCTTCCTGGATCTGCGCGCCGTGAAAGCTCACGCACCCCTGGCTGCTCGAGGACAATGGAAAGGTGAGCGAGGGAACGAACGCTCCACGAAAGTTCTCACCCCATGCGGAGACGAATGCGTACGTCGTGCCGGGTCCGCGGAGCACGCCGGACGCTCCCTGGCGGTCCACGGCGTAGAGCCCGGCGCCGGATGCGTGCGCCGGCACCGGCAGGATTCCCGCCGCCAGCGCGGCGGCAGCCGCGAGCAGCCCGAGTCGGGCCTTCACGTTCATATCCCCCGTACCCCTCGCCTGGGACGACGTTTCTAACGGAGTTTGGAGTTCGCCGCCGAGCGCGGTTTTTCCTCTGCGAGCGGGCCGGCGGAGCGCCGGACGGCCCCGCTACGAGGAGTTTCCCGC
The DNA here is from genome assembly GCA_044868775.1 of Actinomycetota bacterium. Classification (GTDB taxonomy): domain Bacteria; phylum Actinomycetota; class AC-67; order AC-67; family AC-67; genus JBIOWR01. The sequence goes on along the minus strand of JBIOWR010000101.1, from coordinate 6,249 downwards.
CGTCCGCGCGTCGCGCTCGGCGCGGGCCTGGTCCTCGAGGCAAAAGCGGGCTGCCGGGATCGCCTCCAGACGCGCGGGTGCGATCGGGCGGCCGCACGCCTCGCACGTGCCGTACGTTCCGGCTTCGAGCCGGCGCAGCGCATGCTCCACGTCGGCAAGCTCTCCGCGCACGCTTTCGAGGATTCCGTAGTCCTTCGTGCGCTCGAACGTCTCGCTGCCGAGGTCGGCGGGATGCTGATCGCTCAACGAAAGCTCGTTGAGGGCGTCTTGCTGTGATTCGGGGCCTTCTTCGCCTTCGACTGCGCGTCGCACGCGCTCCAGGCGATCGCGCTCAGCTTCGAGCGCGCGGACGATGTTCTGGGAGCTCATCGCACGCACAGTACCCATCGGCTCGTCCCCCTAACCGCCACACACCGACGCATGTACGATCCTGGCGACCATGACGCCCGCGCGCAACTCCACGACGGCGGCGAGGACGGGCACGCCCGACGCACCCTCGGATGCGATCCTCACCGTTCCGAACCTGATCACGCTCGTTCGCCTCGCGCTCATCCCGGTATTCATCTGGGTCGCGCTCGGCCGCGACGAGCTGGGCATCGCGTTCTGGCTCGGCTTCGTCATCGGAGGCTCAGACTTCCTCGACGGGCTCGCGGCGCGAAGGCTGAAGCAAGTCTCCAAGCTCGGTGCCACCATCGACCCGTTGTTCGATCGCATCGCCGTCGCCGCGTCGGCCGTCGTCGTGATCGGCGCACACCTCGTGCCGTGGCCCGCGCTCGCGGTGATCCTCGGACGCGACGTCGCGCTCGTCGCCGCATCGCCGATCCTCGCGGCGAAAGGCATCGAGCGGCCGCCGGTTTCCACGCTCGGAAAGTGGGGGAGCTTCGGCACCATGTATTCGTTGGGCGTGTTCTTGCTGAGCGGCGTCGACGAAGGCGCGCGCCATGCGTTCCGGTCGCTCGCGTGGTTCACGTACGTGCCGGCGGTGGCGTTCTCGTACGCCGCGGCGTTGGGGTATGCGCGCGACGTCGCGCGAGCCCTGCGTGCGCGGCGGCGGGCTGGGTAAGATTCCGCGCAACCGATGAAGGCCGTGATCATGGCAGGAGGCGCCGGCACGCGGCTGCGTCCGTTGACCTCCAACCAGCCGAAACCGATGGTGCCGTTGGCGAACCGTCCGCTGATGGAGCACATCGTCCTGCTCTGCAAACGCCACGGCTTCGAAGATCTCGTCGTGACGGTGCAATTCCTCGCGAGCCTCGTGCGCCAGTACTTCGGCAACGGCGAGGACTTCGGCGTGCAACTGTCGTACGCAACCGAAGAGACGCCGCTCGGAACGGCCGGCAGCGTGAAGAACGCGGAAAGCGCGCTCGACCAGCCGTTCATCGTCGTCTCGGGCGACGCGCTCACCGACATCGACCTCGCTCGCGTCGCGCGATACCACGAGGAAAAGGGTGCGCTCGTCACCGTCGTGCTCTCGCGCCAACCCAATCCGCTCGAATACGGGATCGTGATCACCGACAAGAACGATCGCGTCGAGCGCTTCCTCGAAAAGCCGGGCTGGGGACAGGTCTTCAGCGACACCGTGAACACCGGCATCTACGTCCTCGATCCGGAGATCTTCGATTACATCCCGCCGGACCAGCCGTTCGACTTCTCCAAAGACCTCTTTCCGTTGCTGCTGGAGAAGGGCGCGCCGATGTTCGGATACGTCGCCGACGGCTACTGGACAGACGTGGGCACGATCGAGGCGTACATGAACGCGCATCGCGACGTGCTCGACGGCAAGGTGCAGATCGAGCTCCCCGGGTTCGAGATCGCCGACGGCGTGTGGGTCGGCGAAGGCGCGATCATCGATCCCGGCGCAAAGATCGAAGGCCCGGTCCTCCTCGGCGACCACGCAAAGGTGGAAGCGGGCGCGCAGCTGCGCGAGTACACCGTGATCGGATCCAACTCGGTCGTGAAGGAAGGCGCGTTCCTACACCGCGCGGTGGTGCACGACAACGCGTACGTCGGCCTCGGGGCGAACCTGCGCGGGTGCTTGATCGGACGCAACGCCGACGTGCGCCGCAACGCGCGCCTCGAAGAAGGCGTCGTCGTCGGCGACGAAGGATTCGTCGGGGAGGACGCGGTCCTGCAACCCAACGTGAAGGTGTACCCGTTCAAGACCGTCGAAGCCGGCGCCGTGATATCGCGCTCGATCGTGTGGGAGTCGCGCGGCGCGCGCACGCTGTTCGGCGCAAGCGGCGTGTCGGGGTTGATCAACGTCGACATCACGCCGGACCTCGCGGTGCGCCTCGCGATGGCGTACGCGACGACGCTGAAGCGCGGCGCCACGGTCGTGACGAGCCGCGACGGCTCGCGCGCGGCGCGCACCATCAAGCGCGCGCTCATCGCCGGCCTGAACGGTGCCGGCGTGCACGTGCACGACCTCGAGGTTGCTCCGGTTCCGGTTGCACGCTTCCACCTGCGCTCCGCGCGCGCGATCGGAGGCGTGTGCGTGACGACGTTGCCGGGCGATCCGCAATCGATCGAGCTCCGGTTCTTCGGGCCGGACGGCACCGACATCGACGAGAGCGCGCAACGCTCGATCGAGCGCGTGTACTACCGCGAGGACTACCGCCGCGCGTTCCCCGACGAGATCGGAGAGCTGCGCTTCCCGCCGCGCGCGCTCGAGTTCTACCAAGCGGGGTTGTTGCAATCGCTCGACGTCGATCTGATCCGCTCGGCGAAGGTGAAGGCCGTCGTCGACTGTGCGTTCGGCTCGACGGCCCTGGTGCTTCCCGGCGTGCTCGGCCGCCTGGGCTCCGACGTGCTCACCGTGAACGCGTATCTCGACGAGACGCGGCCCACGGTGACCGACGCCGAGCGGCAACGCATGGTCGATCAGCTCGCCGCGCTCGTGCGCGCGTCGCGCTCCACCGTCGGTGTGTTCATGGACCCGGTGGGGGAGCGCGTGTGGCTCGTCGACGAAGGGGGCAGCCCGCTCGCGCCGGATCGCGCGCTGGTGTTGCTCACGTATCTCGTCGCGAGGCACAAGAAGGGAGGCACGATCGTGGTGCCGGTGTCGGCGCCGTCCGCGATCGAAACCGTGGCAACCCCGTTCGGCTGCACGGTCGTGCGCACCAAGCGCGCCGCGAGCGCGTTGATGGGCGCCGCCGTCGAGCACAGCGCGATCTTCGGCGGCACCGACGACGGGGCGTTCCTGTTCGGTGGGTTCAGCCCCGCGTACGACTCGCTGACGTCGTTCTGTCGCATCCTGGAGCTGATCGCCATGAGCGATCGGGGCCTCGGGTCACTCGTCGCGGAGCTTCCCGCAACCAACGTGGTGCACCGCGTCGTCCGTACTCCCTGGGAACAGAAGGGCGCCGTCATGCGTCACGTTGCGACGGCGGCGCGCGGCGACCGCACGCAGGACGCCGAAGGATTGAGGGTTTTCCACGGAGATGACTGGGCTCTCGTCGTGCCGGATCCGGAAGACCCGGTGACGCACGTGTGGGCGGAGGGGCGATCGGTCGATGCATCGGAGCGATGGGCCAGCCGCTACGTCGGCATCATCGAGCAAGCCCTCGAGTGACGTGCCTTCGAGCGACGTGCCCTCGAGCGACGTGCCCTCGGGTGCCGTGACGGAAGCGTCGGCGCGCGCGCCCGGCAAGCTCGTCATCGCCGTCGTCGCCGGCCTGCTGACGTTCCTGCTCGCGACCGCGTGGACGCAGGAGCGCGAGCGCCGCGAGTCCACCGCCGGACGCCGCGAGCAGCTCGCCGATCTCGTCGCGGTGCGCGAGCGACGCATCGAAGCCTTGGAGCGCCAGCTCGATGACGCGCGCCGTCGAATGGATCAGATTTCGAGGAGCGCCGGTCGCGGCCGGATCGCAGCGCTGCAACTGGAGCTCGCGAAGCTGGCCGGTCCGGCCGGGACCGGCGCGGTCACCGGTGCCGGGATCGTGGTGCGGCTGAGCGACAGCACGCTCGCGAAGTCGGGCGATCCCGAGTCGGCCGACTTCGCGATCCAAGACGTGGACGTACAGCTCGTCGTGAACGCGTTGTGGGATGCCGGCGCCGAGGCGATCTCCATCAACGGCCAGCGCGTGATCGGGACGACGGCGATCCGCTCCGCCGGCGGCGCGATCCTCGTGAATTACCGCGTGCTGTCGTCGCCGTACCGCGTGACCGCGATCGGCGACCAGGAACGGCTCGAACGGCGGTTCGCAGCCTCGGCGATCGCGCGGCGCTTTCGCTCGTGGGTCGAGGCGTACAAGCTCGGGTTCAGCGTGACGCGAGGCGACGAGCTCTCGATTCCCGCCTACGCCGGATCGGTTCGCTTCCGGTACGCGCGCCCGGCGTCGCCCGCTCCGAAGCCCACTCCCGCTCCCACCAGATAAAGAGGAGGATCGAATGATCGTCGTGTTCTCGTTGCTCGCGGGAGTGCTCCTCGGGCTGTTCTTGCACCCGACGGTTCCCGCGTCGCTGGCGCCGTACTTGCCGATGGCGGTCATGGCCTCGCTCGACAGCGTCTTCGGCGGCTTGCGCGCGCGCCTCGACGGAACCTTCGAGGAGCGCATCTTCGTCGTGTCGCTCCTGACGAACTCGGTGCTCGCGGCCACGCTCGTGTTCGTCGGCGACCGCCTCGGTGTCAACGACCTCTCCGTGGCAGTGGTGGTCGTGTTCGGCGTGCGCATCTTCGGCAACCTCGCGGCGATCCGCAGGAAGCTCTTCCACGCCTGATGGATAAGACCGCACGTCTCCGCTCCGGCTCGCACGTCGCGCTGGCGATCGTGACCGCGCTGCTCGGGTTCATGCTCGCGACGCAATACCAGGCGCGCGAAGGGCTGAAGTCGCGCCTCGCCGGTGAGCGCGAGGAAGACCTTGCGCAGATTCTCTCCAACCTCGCGACGAGCAGCGACCAGATCCAGGACGAGATCATCGAGCTTCGCGTGCGCCTGCAGGCTGCGCGCGGCTCGGCGCAGCAGGAGCAGGTGCTGCTCGACGACGCTCGCGCGCAGCTCGATGCGCTGCGCATCCTCCTCGGCCTCGTCGGCGCGCAAGGCCCCGGCATCGTGACCACGATCGGCGACCCGTCGGGCGCGGTCGGTCCCGAGGTACTGCTCGACCTCGTGCAAGAGCTGCGCGACGCAGGCGCCGAGGCGATCGACGTGAACGGCGTCCGCGTGGTGGGCTCCACCTCGTTCGCGGGCGAGCCCGGCGCCGTAACCGTGTCGGGCACCAAGATCGCCCCGCCGTATACCATCACCGCGATCGGCGCCGCGGAGACCCTCGCCGAGGCGTTGCGCATCCCGGGAGGGGTCGTCGACTCGGTGAACTCGCGCCAGGGCGCGACGATCGTGATCCAGCCGCGCGCCGACGTTCGCATCGCCTCTTTGCGCCCGGCTCCCAGATTTACCTACGCTACGCCCGCCTAGTCTCCGACCGGAGGACCGAATGTATCCCGAAGACCTCAAGTACACGAAAGAGCACGAGTGGGCGCGCGTGGACGGAAACGCCGTCGTCGTCGGCATCACCTACTTCGCGCAGGACGCGCTCGGAGACATCGTCTACGTCGACTTGCCCGGGCCCGGGACCGACGTGTCCGCGATGCAGCCCTTCGGCGAGGTCGAGTCCACGAAGTCTGTCTCGGACGTGTACTCCCCGGTGTCGGGGACGATCACCGAACGCAACCCTCAACTGGAAGATTCGCCGGAGCTGGTGAACCAGGACCCGTACGGCTCGGGCTGGATGGTGCGCATCGAGCTGACGGATCTCAGCCAGGTCGACGGCTTGATGAACGCCTCCGAATACCAGAAGTTCCTCGAGACCGAGCAAGACGCAAAGTAAAACCGCAGGTAGGCAAGTTGGTTTGGCTCGCTCACCCTGTGGTATATGTTTACATCCTTTCGACGGGGTGAGGGCGGGAATGTACTGCACGAACTGCGGCCACAAGAACCCTGAAGGCGCGAAGTTCTGTGCGTCATGTGGTCACGCCCTCGTTGCAGACGACACAACCGTCATCCTCCCGGTGACGGAAAGCGACGAGCTCGAAGAGGAGCTCGCCGATCCGCTGGAGGACCTCGATCCGGGTCAGGGAGTCGTGGTAGTGAAGCGCGGACCGAACGCGGGTAGCCGGTTCCTGCTCGACAAGGACGTCACGTCGGCGGGCCGCAACCCCGACAGCGACATCTTCCTCAACGACGTGACGGTGTCGCGCCGGCACGTCGAGATCCACCGGGAAGGGGAGCGGTACTTGTTGAAGGACGCCGG
>JBIOWR010000100.1:0-6017 GCA_044868775.1 Actinomycetota bacterium | reverse complement strand
CACGTGATGCCCGATCTCGTGCGCGAGCTTCCATCGCGCGCTCGCGGTGGTGCGCCGTTCTTGCCCGGTGAGCCGGGTGCGGCCGCGCCGTTCGCGCGTGAGCCCGTCCCACACGTCGATGGAGAGGTGCCACGGCCGCTCGTGATGCAGCCGCAAGTACGCAAGGAGGCGCTCGAGGTCCACCGGCGCTTCCTTGACTGCGGCTGCGCGAAGGATCGTCTTCGCGCTCTTCTCGATCGCTTGCTGGTCCATGCGCGCGAATGCTACTCGCGGCGGCCGGTCACGCCAAGCGCGCGGCGTCGACGGGCAGGTGATCCGACGACGGCGCGGCGGCGAGTGGCGATCCGGCCCGGCGGGGTCATACTGTCGGGCGTGTCCAGAGCCTTCTACGAACAGGCGGCCGATGCCCTGGCGGGGTTCCTGCCGCGCGAGCTGCGCGGCTTCGGTGCGCACGTCGGCGGACACAACCTCAAGGTGTGGTTCGGCGACGAGACGCGCGAGCACTACGAGATCCAGACGCTGTCGCGCGCGGCGTTGAAGGCGGTCGGCGTCGCGGCGCAGGGGCCGGCGCTCGAGGTCGGCTTCCATGCGGAGCATCCCTCCGAGGCGAGCAACGAGGACGCGCTGCAGCGACTGCTCGAACGTGAGCGATCGTGGAGGAAGGCGCTCGGGTCCGAGCCGTCGGCGGGACGTTTCGCGGGACGGCAAACCGCGTGGCGCCGGCTGTCGGAGATCTGGGACGGCGGCGACCTGTTCGGCGACGGCTCCGCCGTGGAGGCGGCCGAACGCCTCGCCGCGTACGTGCGTGCGTTCGAGCCGATCCGCAACCGTCGTTGACAGCCGCCGCGCCGGTTGGTTGAGTCGCGCAGAGGAGGTGTCGTCGTGGATCCACGTTTCGAGCATGATCGCTACTTGATTCGGCGCAAGGTGTTCAAGATCTTCGGTGGAGAGTTTCGCGTGTTCGACCCGTCCGGAAACCTCGTGCTCTTCTCCAAGCAAAAAGCGTTCAAGATGCGTGAAGACATCCGCGTGTTCGCGGACGAGACGCAATCGACCGAGCTTCTCTACATCCAAGCGCGCAAGATCATCGACTTCTCGTCCGCGTACGACGTCGTCGACTCGCGCGAGGGAACGAAGATCGGCGCGCTGAAGCGCAAAGGGTTGAAGTCGATCGTGCAGGATCACTGGATCCTGATGGACGCGCTGGACAACGAGCTCGGGTTCGTCGAAGAGGACGGGATGCTGCTGTCGATCGCGCGGCGGTTCATCAACCTGATCCCGCAACGCTTCAACGTCGTCGCGGGCGGGAACGAGGTCGGGCACTTCCGCCAGAACTTCAACCCGTTCGTGCTGAAGCTGAACGCCGATTTTTCGAACGACCCCGGCAAGACGCTCGACCGGCGGCTCGGGCTCGCGGCCGGTGTGTTGCTGACGGCGATCGAAGGCCGTCAGGGCTAGCGCGTCGCGGCTGCGCGGATGCGATCCTCCGCCATGCGATCGGCGGCGACCGCAGGCGAGACGTTCTCCTCGCGCGCGCGCTCGAACACGTTTGTCAGGCGATCCTCGATCGCAGCAGTTTTCGCGTGCGCGCGATCGGCGTCGTATCCGTGCAGCTCGTCCTCGACGTTGATGAGGCCGCCCGCGTTGATCACGTAGTCGGGCGCGAACAGGATGCCGCGCCGCCGCAACGCGTGCGCATGCTCGGGCAGTTCCAATTGGTTGTTCGCGGCGCCAGCGACGGCTTTGCATGCGAGCCCGTCCACGGTGGCGTCGGTGACGACCGGCCCGAGCGCGCACGGCGCGAGGATGTCGCACTCCACGAACAAAGCGGCGCTCGGCGGTACCACCTCGGCGCCAAGCTCTGCCGCGAGCTTCTCGACAGTCTCGCCGTCGACGTCGGAGATGGTGAGCCGCGCACCTTCGTCGGCGAGGTAGCGGCACAGCGCCGAGCCGACCTTGCCGGTTCCTTGCACGACGACGTGACGATCGCGCAACGACGGCGAGCCCCACAATTCCAGCGCGACGGCGCGCAAGCCGTGCAGCACGCCGTACGCGGTTACCGGCGAGGGATCGCCGGAGCCGGTGGAGGTGCCGGTGACGTAGCGCGTGACGGTTGCGATGACGTCCATGTCGGCCATCGTGGAGCCGACGTCCGCGGTGGTGATATACGAGCCTGCCATGCCATCGACGACCCGCGCGTACGCGCGCAACAGGTGGGGCGTCTTGTCGTGCCGCGAGTCCGCGATCACGACGGCCTTGCCGCCGCCGAGCTCAAGCCCCGCCGCCGACGCCTTGTACGCCATCGCCTTCGCGAGCCGCAGCACGTCGCGCAGCGCGGCCTCCTCGGATTCGAACGGCCAGATGCGCGTGCCGCCGAGCGCCGGTCCCAGCGCGGTGGAATACACGGCGACGATCGTGCGCAGCCCTGCATCGGGATCGTGCCCGAACACGACCTGCTCGTACTCGTCGCCGAGCGAGGAGAAGATCTCCATACCGGAGCGAATTCTACTCGCCGCGCTGCGAAGTCACGGCGGCGCGCAGCCGTACTCCATGGCTAGGATCGACCGCATGAGAGCCGCCGTTCGCCGCCGGTACGGTCCGCCGGAAGCGGTTCGGATCGAAGAGGTTCCGAAACCGGCGCCGTCCGACGGCGAGGTGCTCGTCAAGGTTCACGTCACCACGGTGAACCGCACCGATTGCGGCTTCCGTTCGGGCAAGCCGTTCCTCGTTCGCTTCTTCAGCGGACTCACCAAGCCGAAGGTCGTCGTTCTCGGCAGCGAGTTCGCCGGCGTCGTCGAAGCCGTCGGCAAGAACGTCACGTCGTTCGCACCCGGCGAGCGCGTGTTCGGTTTCAGCAACGAAACAGTGTTTGGCGCTCACGCCGAATACCTCGTGATCCCCGAGGATGGACAGCTTGCGCGCATGCCCGCGAACATGACCTTCGAGCAGGTCGCCGCCGGCACCGAAGCCTCGCACTACGCGATGTCGTTTATCCGCAGAGCGAAGATGAAGAGCGGCCACGACGTGATGGTCTACGGCGCCACCGGCGCGATCGGCTCGGCGGCGGTTCAACTATTGAAGCGCCTCGGCGCGAACGTGACCGCGGTGTGCGCCACTCCCCACGTCGAGTTGGTGCGCAGCCTGGGCCCCGACAAGGTCGTGGACTACATCGCGCAAGACTTTACGAAAGACGAGCAGAAGTACGACTTCGTCATGGACGCCGTCGGCAAAAGCTCGTTCGCGCGCTGCAAGCCGTTGTTGAAGCCGCACGGGATCTATCTGTCGTCGGACTTCGGGCCGCTCGCCCAGAATCCGTTCCTCGCGCTCGTGACGCCGCTGCTCGGCCGCAAGAAGGTCATGTTCCCGCTGCCGCTCGAGCGCGACCGCGCGTCGGCGGAGTACCTCGAGGAGATGATCGAGTCCGGTTCGTTCAAGCCGGTGATCGACCGGCGCTACACCCTCGACCAGATCGCCGACGCGTACGCGTACGTCGAGGCGGGCCAAAAGATCGGCAACGTCTTGGTCGTCGTCGATCCGGCGCCCTAGCCGACGCCGTTGCTGCTGTACGCTGCGTCGTCCGCCCACTCGGGCCACGGGCCGATCCCGCGAAACCGGCCGTCCATCGACTCGACGCGCGTGATGAGGATGGTTGCGATCGCTCCGCCGGGCAGCACGAGCAGCGCTTCGCCGAGGTCGAGATCGAGGTCGGCTGCGGGGCTTTCGAAACCGCCGGCCCACACGACCTCGTCCTCGTCGCCGGTGCCGCCCACGTAGTGGCACCGCACCGGAATTGCCGTGCCGTCTTGCTCGATCGTCGCTTCGCCCCGGTACCAGGTTCGGTCGTTCATTGCGTCTCGGCTTCCTCGTCGTCGAGCACGCGAAGAACGCGGAGCGGTCCCGGGGCCCGGGGGAAGTGAAGGTCGGGCCCCGACGCGACGCTTGGGTGGGAGAGCCCCTGCATCTCGCGGCGTCGTGCGACGCCGCCGATGAAGTGCAGCAGGATCTCCGCCGACGCGACGTTGGTCGCGATCGGAACTTGGTGGACGTCGCACACGCGGAGCAGCGTGCGGACGTCCGGTTCTTGCAGCCGCGGTCCGTACGGATCGTTCAGGAACACCACGGCATCGATGTCTCCTTCGATGATGCGCGCCGCGATCTGCGAGTCGCCACCGTTGCGACCCGGCGCGACCAGTTCCATCGGCATCAAGAACTCGTCGAGCAAGCACCGTCCGGTCGAAGCCGTCGCGACGAACTCCAGCGACGCGGTGAGGCGGCGTTGGGAGCGAATCAAGCGGACGAGGTCGTCCTTCTTCGCGTCGTGCGCGATGAGCGCAACCACCGGGGCGATCCCGAATCTCTCACCCGATTCCATGCGCCGACCATGGCCCGGCCGTGTTGCCGGACCGGGACGCCACGATGAACGGCGGTTGAACGTCCGAAGGACTTAGGGCGTCGGCCGCATCTCCGGGTGCGACGCGTCGGTGAACTCGCGGAACTCGCCGGTGAGCATGAACGCCACTTGCTCGGCGATGTCCACCGCGTGATCGCCGACGCGCTCGATCTGCCGGGACACCACGTGCATGCGGATACCCCATTCGAGCATGCGCTTGTCGTCGCTGATCGCCAAGACCTCCTGCAGCATCCCGCGGTTCAGGCGGTCGATGGGGTCGTCCATCTCCGGCAGCTTGCGGCACAACTCCAGGTCGCGCGTCGAGAACGCCTCCATCGACGCGGCGACCATCTTCAGCGCGATCGAGCCCATCTCTTCGAGGTGCGCCAGCACCGTGGAGCTTCGCGGAAGCCCCGACGCGAGACGTGTGATCTTGGCCAGGTTCACCGCCATGTCGCCGATGCGCTCGAGATGCACGTTTATGTGCAGCATCGAGGTCAGCAAGCGGAGATCCGATGCCACGGGCGTCTGCAACGCGAACAAGTTCAGCACGCGCTGCTCGGTGTCGAGGTACGCGTCGTCGATGCGATCGTCTCCGGTGATGACCTCCTCGCACAGCGCCAAGTCGTCGTCGATCAGCGCGCGCAACGCTTTCGCGAACAGCTCCTCGGCCATGCGCGCCATGTCCACCGCGCTCTGCTCCACGGCGCGAAGCTCGTCGTGATACCGCAGCCTGGCGTCCGTCATCCGAACCGCCCTGTGATGTAGGCCTCGGTTCGTGGATCGTCCGGCCGCGTGAAGATCTTCTCCGTCGCGTCGTACTCCACGAGGATGCCGGTGCGCGTCCCCTGCTGCTCGTCCACCTCCGCGGTGAGGAACGCGGTCTTGTCCGACACACGCGCCGCTTGCTGCATGTTGTGTGTCACGATCACGATCGTGTAGCTGTCCTTCAGCTGTTGCATCAAGTCCTCGATGCGCGCGGTCGCAATGGGATCGAGCGCCGAGCACGGCTCGTCCATCAAGATGACGTCCGGCTCCACCGCGATCGTGCGCGCGATGCACAAGCGTTGCTGCTGCCCGCCGCTCAGCGACAGCGCGCTCGCCTTGAGGTCGCGCCGCACCTCGTCCCACAACGCTGCGCGCTTCAGCGCGCTCTCGACGCGCGCCGGCACGTCGTCGGTCATCCCGTTCACGCGCAACCCGAACGCGATGTTCTCGAAGATCGACTTGGGGAACGGGTTCGGCTTCTGGAACACCATGCCGATGCGTCGCCGCACCTCCACCGGATCGACGTCGGGCCCGTACAGGTCCTCTCCGCGATACAGCACCGACCCGGACACGCGCGCGCTCGGGATCAAGTCGTTCATGCGGTTGAAGCAGCGGATGAACGTGCTCTTGCCGCAGCCGCTCGGTCCGATGAGCGCCGTGATCACGTTCGCGCCGATGTCGAGCGATAGTCCGTCGATCGCCACGTTCGACCCGTAGCGCACGGCGAGGTCGCGGACGCGGAAGACGATCTCTTCCGTCTCCGGCTTCCTCGGCAGCGCCGGAGTGTCGCTCTCGCGGGAGGGCGTCGTGACGATCGGATGTACCTCCTTGATGCGGCCGGTCTGCGGCGTAGCGGTCT
>JBIOWR010000099.1:0-6215 GCA_044868775.1 Actinomycetota bacterium | reverse complement strand
TACCTACCCGTTTCGAGAGCCGCGACGAAGTCGCGGCTCTCGCGGTTGTTGCGCCGGGTGCGAGCCGTTTCTCTGCCGGCCGGTCAGTAGCCGCGGTTTGGTTAGCATGCTTCAATCGGCGCCGTGGCGGACGCGATGGAAACCCTGAGGGCAGTCGTCGAGCTCGCGTTCCCCGAAGGCGACGGCATCCCGTCCGGCTCGTCGGTGCGCGCGGAGGAACACATCCGAGACGGCATCGAGCTGATCCTCCCCGGCGCGACCGATCTGCTCGCGGCATTGCTCGACGGCGGCGCGATGGAGCGCGGCGCCGAGAGCTTCGTCGCACTCTCACGCGAGGATCGCGACGCGGTGTTCCGTGCCATGCTCGCCGAGCCGGTCGCCGACATTCGCGAGGCCGCCGAAGCGGTGCTGCTGTTCGGGTTCGGCGCGATCTATTCGGAGTGGTCGTCGTACGACGCGACGGCGCGCACGCTCACCCGGCCGCCGGTGTGGGACACCATCGGCTACGACGGCCCGGTCCTGGGACATCCGGAGCACGGCGATGCCTGACGTCGTGGTCGTGGGCGCCGGCGGTGGTGGTCCCGTCGCCGCGTACGAGCTCGCGAAGCGCGGCGTCTCCGTTGCGATGCTCGAGGCCGGACCGTGGATGGACCCGCAGCGCGACTACACCATGCTCGAGGACGACATGGGATCGCTGTTCAACGGGCGCAACCGCTGGGGCCCCGCCGATCGCACCAAGGCCCCGTGGATGCGCCGGCGCGACGGCGTCGGCCTGATCCTGCAAATCGCGGGCGTCGGCGGAACGACGATCCACTACAACGGCATCTCACCGCGCGCGTATCCGGCGTCGTTCGAGACCGGAGAATGGCCGTTCCCGTACGCGGATCTCGTGCCGTGGTACGAGCAAATAGAAGAGTTCCTTCCGGTCGAGCTGGTGCGCGACCTCGCGCTCAAGGACTCCATCTTCGCCGAGGGATGCGAAGCGATCGGCTTGAAGCGCAGCGAGGAAAAAGAGATCGCCGGCGAGGCGTGGCGGCCGTGCCACAACGCGATCTTGCCGATCGCGCGCATGACTCCCGGCGCGTCGCTGCGATACCCGGACGTGGACGGCTGCACGATGTGCGGCAAGTGCTTGCAGGGTTGTCCGAACCCCGCCGGCGCTCCGCTCGATCGCATCGCCAAGCGCGCAACGAACGTGTCGTACGTGCCCGCCGCGGTCGCGACCGGAAACTGCGAGGTGATCCCGGACGCGTTCGCCACGCGCATCCTGTACGAGGAGATCGACGGAGGACGCTTCCGCGCGCGCGGCGTGCGCTATCGCGAGACCGCGACCGGCATCGAGAAAGAGGTCGAAGCCGGCGCCGTCGTGCTCGCGTGTGGCGCGATCGAGTCGCCGCGCTTGTGGCTCAACTCGGGTTTGCCGGCGGACGGCGCGGTGGGACGATATCTCACCACGCACGAGCAGGACTTCGTAACCGGTTTCTTCGACAAGGAGACGCGACCCGACGCCGGCCAGGTGACGATGGCGCGCGCCGACTTCCCCGGACGGGGAACGTTCTTCGTCCAGGGTTTCGGGCCGCAGTCGTTCGCCGCGGTGGTCGCGGCCGGCGGAACGGGATTCTGGGACGAGGACACCGGCGACGAGCCGTGGGACTTCCAGGGACACGGATACGGCAAGGAAGCGCACAGGATCATGCGCGAGTATCACCGTTCGCTGTCGATCACGTTGTGCACCGACGACGAAGCCGTGGCGGAGAACGCAGTGACGCTCGCCGACGACTGGCCGGCCGACGAGCACGGCGCGGTGCCGAAGGTCACGTACCATCCGACGCCGGTGTCGCAGCAACGTCAGGACTGGCTCGCGCGCAAGGCCGCCGAGGTGTTGCGCGCCGCCGGCGCGCGCGAGATCCACCGCTCGCGCATGGCGCCGCTGTTCACGCACATCATGTCCACCATGCGCATCGGCGCCGATCCCGCGACGAGCGTGTGCGACGCGAGCGGCGAGGCGCGCCGCGTGGAGCGATTGTTCGTGGCCGACTCCGCGGCGCTGCCGAACGGGCTGGGCGGGCCGAACCCCACGCTGACGGTGCAAGCGCTGGCCGCGCGCACGGCGTCGGCGATCGATGCGCGATACTTCGGGTGATGGCAGACGAACACGTCGTCGTGCGCGCGCTGGAGCACTTGACCGGCACTACCGACCGTCCGCGCCTCGCGTTCGCGGTCGAGACGCGCGACCGCCCGGGCCCGGCCTACAAAGAAGGCGTGTTCTCGGACGACACCATATGGATGCAATTGCACGGAGGGCTGCTCGTCGCCAAGGCCAAGGTGAAGATCGCGTGGCGCGGCGAGTACTCGCGCATCGACGAGGTGAAGCGGCGCTGCCCGGACTTCGCCGTGCCAGACGAGTTCTGGAGCGGACGGCCGCGCGGCGGCTACGCCGTCGTCGCGACGCTGGAGGGCGAGCGCTGGATCGACCCGTTCTGGGGTGGCCCGCGCACCTACGCGTACGAGTGGATCGTCCTGGAGAACGACGCGAAGCGAAAGTCGTGGTTGGAGCCGAAGCCGCCTCCGCGTGAGGGCGAGGGTTTGCGCCGGCGCTTCCTGCAAGCGCGCGAGCGTGGGTTCGCGCGCGGCTAACGCGGAAGCGTCACGCGTCCGTTCGCCGAGCCGCGCCGCGCGGCCGCGCTCCTGCGAACGAGCCCGTCGCGCTCCAGCGCATCGAGCACCGCGCCGACGCGATCGCCGTACGCCGTGCGCTCGTGCACCGCGGCGGTGAGATGCGCAAGCGTCATGCCTCGCGGAGAGGATCGCAAGACGTCGACGATCGCGCCGCGAACGTGCCTGCGCGATCCGGTGAAACGCTCGCGGTTGGGGCGCGTCCGTGAAGGCCGCGGCTCGCGCATGCGGAACGCACAGGCGCGAGCGAGCGGGCACGCGTCGCACGCGGGACGCGCCGCGCGGCAGAACGTCGCGCCGACGTCCATCAACGCTTGGTTCCACTCGTACGCGTGCCCGTCCGGCAGCCAGCCGGCCGCGACGTCGGCGATCGCGCGCGCCGGCGCTTCCGCGGCGTCCACGCCGAGCGCAACGCGCGAGAGCACGCGGCGCACGTTGACGTCGACCACCGGAACCTGCTCGTCGAACGCGAAGCATGCGACGGCCGAGGCCGTGTACGGCCCGACGCCCGGCAACCTCCTCAGCTCGTCGAGCTCGCGCGGAACCCTCCCGGCGTGGTTGCGCACCACCGCACGCGCCGTCGCGTGCAGGGCCACCGCGCGGCGGTTGTACCCGAGGCCTCTCCACGCCTCGATGACCTCGCCGGGACCCGCTCCGGCAAGGGCCGCCACCGTCGGGAACCGCCGCAAGAACGCGCGATACGCAGGCACCACGCGCGACGTCTGCGTCTGCTGGAGCATCACTTCGGCGACGAGGGTGCGGTAAGGGTCGCGAGTTAGGCGCCAGGGAAACTCGCGCGCGTTCGCCGCGAACCAACCGAGAAGCCGTCGCTGGACGGCGTGCTTCGCCATCGCGGGCATTGTGACAGACGCGGCCTTATCGCAGCGGCCGGAACGACTCGACGATGTCGTGCAGCTGCGGCAGCACTTCGCGCGGGTCCGTGGATGCGCTCGTGAAGACGGAGATGCCGAAGTTACGCCCGCGATGCTCGATCGTGATCGTCAGCCAGCGAAGCTCGACGCGCGAGATGTTCTTCGCGCTGCCGGCCGCGAGCACTGCGGGCCTCCCGCCGATCTCCTGGGCTTGACGCGACTCCAGGCGCACGTCCTTGTACGCCTGCAAGAGCACGCCGGTGAAGCGCTCCGAGGCTTGCGTGAGCTTGCCCGCCGGCGCCTCGCCGATGCCGACGACGACGTCCTTGGCGCGGTTCGTGAGCTTGGTCGTGGAGCCCATCGCCGTGACGGTCCACTCTGTCGGGTAGTGCAACGAGTAGCCGCCTGCCTGGTTGACGAACGACGCCATCGGCCCGGACGGCGCCCGAGCGGCGCCGTCCGAGAGCAAGAGCCGGGCGGCGATCACTCCACCCGCGACCAGCGCCGCGAGCGCGAGCACCCACCACCGGCGGAGGCCGATCCCCGACGGCCGGCCAAGGCCGGCCGTCGGGGACACGCTCAACTCAGGAGCCAACGACGGCGCCCCGCCGCAGGCCGTAGCCTCCCGCAAGTGCCGCCGCCGCCAGAAGGATCAGAACGGCGATCGACGCACCGGTAGCCGGAAGCTTCGGTGCGGGTTCGGCGGCCGGCCGGCGACGCGTCTCACCCAGCACGCGCGTGCCGGCGGATGCGCTGGCGTTGGAATCGCTTGCCGTGCCGTCCGCCACCGACGATCCGTCGGCGCCCGGAAGCACGACCACGTCACCGACCGTCGCGCCGGCGTCGGCACCGGTTGCGGTCGCGGACGTGTCGACCTGGTTCAGCACCAAGCACAGCAGCGAGGAGCCGGGCGGGCAGTCGGGCGGAATCGCGATCGTGCCCTCCTGATCGAGCGCACCTTGCTCCTCTCCACCGGCTTCGACGATGACGATCGCCGAATCGCCGGAGCTGGTCGGCGTGGTGCCCGGGGCAGCGTGGCTCTCGGCCTCGGAGTGCAGGATCACGATGCCGAGGCCCTCGCACACGCCTTCGTCGTTCTCGCCGCCGAGACACACGTCGGCGCCGGTCGTGGACTGCATGGCGTCCGCAGCCCCGGTGGTCTTGTTCTGCGATGCGTCGCTGTGACTTTCGAGGAGCATCACACCGACGGCGCCGTCGCAGTTGTCCTCGGGCAGCGACTGGTTGCCGCCGAGACACGCGGTGCCGCCAAAGGTGTCGGACGAGCCGGACGAGGACGTGGTGCTGTCCTCGGCGACCGCGTGACCGTACAGCAGCGCGAGACAGATGCTGCCGTCGGTGGCTTCGCACGTTTCCGTGAGATAGCCGGTCTCGGACTCGCCCGATCCGCCGCTGGCCGTGGCGTGCGCGCCGATCACTTCGTGACCGAGGATCGCCAGCACCGTGGCATCCGCCGACGACTGACCGCTGCGCGTGTCGGCCTCGGTGTTGCTCGCCCGAACGATCTCGTTGCCCATCAGGACGAGCTGGAGCACGACACCTTCTGCGTGTGCGGTCGAGGTTCCACCGGTCGCGACGACGGGATCGCCCGCGAAAGCGGCTCCGCCGTTCGCGCTGCCGTCGTTGAACACGATGCAATTACCGGTGTTCTCGTCCGGGCAATCGCCCATGACGCCCGGGTGCGGGAAGCCGCCGTGGTCCTCACCGCCGCCCTGGAAGCTGAATCCCACGGGCTCCGGGTTCGTTCCGCTGCTCTTCGACTCTCCGTGCAGGAGCACGAAGCCGATGCCGTCACACGCGTCGGTGCTCGAGTCGTTGCCGAGGCACAAGCGTGCAACGGTCGAGCTTTGCTCCGACGTGGCGGTGCCGGCGGTCGCGTCGTTCCGAGCGGAGCTGCGACTCTCGCCGACGGCCGCGTCTACGCTGCCGTCCTCGCAGTCCTCGTCGGGATCCGTTTGACCGCCGCCGACGCACGCCGCGGCGAGCGCGGCGTACGCGCTGCTCTCCGACGTGCCGCCGCTATCCGAGCTGTTCGCTTCGCCGTACAGCAACGCGAGGCACAAGCTGCCTTCGGTGACGTCGCACAGCTCGTGCGCAAGGCCGGTCACGGAGTTGCCGGACCCGCCGTCGGCCTCGGAATGCGCACCGATCACTTCGTGACCGAGCACCGAGATCACGCTCGCGTCGGACGATGCCTTGTTTCCGGCGCGCGCTTGCGTCTCTCCGACGACGAGGATCTCGGTGTCGAACAGCACGACGCGCGCCGCTGTGGCATCCGACGACGCGGAGCTACCCGACGTCGCCGTCGTCGCTTGCGTGCCCGCACCACCCGTCGCCGTCGACGTCGTGCGCTGAAGCTCCTCGGTGAGATCGGCTTCAGGAGCGGATTGTGCGTGCGCGGGGACGGCAAGGAACATGCTCACCAGTGCAATCGACAGCATGAGCAATACCGTGGTCAAGGCAATGCGTCGCGCACCATATGATCGCGACATGTGTATCCCTCCTTAGGGATCGCCCGCGCGCTTGTGTTGCGCCACGAACGTTACGATTACAG
Organism: Actinomycetota bacterium; assembly: GCA_044868775.1. GTDB lineage: Bacteria > Actinomycetota > AC-67 > AC-67 > AC-67 > JBIOWR01. Next base: position 95 of record JBIOWR010000099.1, on the reverse strand, counting down.
AGGGATTGCTACCCCTCGTCACCGAGCGGTGAAACGTGCGCGTCGCGTGCTTCGTCCGTTGGATTCGGCGCATTTCGGAGCAAGCAGAACGGCGC
>JBIOWR010000098.1:0-10150 GCA_044868775.1 Actinomycetota bacterium | reverse complement strand
GCTGCACGCGATGCTGAAGGAAGCCGGCTTCAAGATGGTGGAGTGGGACATCGTGCCGCGCTCGTTCCACCTCTCCTACATCTCACACCGCGCCGGCGAATCGCAAGGCTTGCTCGGCAAGACCGTCAAGAAGGCCTCGGAGGTCGTCGACCCCAAGATCCCCGTCGGTTGGCTCGGCGACATCACGTTCGTCGCCGCCCGCCCCGTCTGACGCCGGAAATGCCGTCTCGCGACGACGACGCGCGCCGTGATCGGGAGCGGCTCGACCGCTGGGACGTGTTGCGTGACGAAGCGCACCGCTTGTTGAAGCAGACGCGCAAGCAAGAAGCATCCATCCGCTCGTTGGAACGTGCGCTCGAGCAGGAGCGAGCGCGCACCGATGAGCTTCAGGCGGAGGTCGAACGCATGCGCGCCTCGCGTTTGTGGCGCCGTGCTCGGCGTGCAACTCTGCCACCGGCTCGCGAGCCGCCAGCGACGCCGGCGGAGTCTCCACGCGACGTCGTGCAGCGATGGCTTCTGCTCGAGAGTGACGACCCGGCCGTTGTGCTCGCCATCGATCCCGAGCACTCACGCCGTGCCGACGTGCTCTCGATGTGGGCTACCACGGCGTTGCAACTCGACGTCGAGCGACAGGTTGCGTTCGGACTGCCGCCGGCGCTCGTCCCGTCGCCGGTTCCAGCTGCCTTTGCGGGCGTCCGACGCGCACGCACCCGCGTGTTCTACGCACTCGGCGCGACCGACGGAGCCCTCCGATGGCTCGTCCCGTCGCAGCAGGAAGGTTGGACCACGATCGTCGATCTTGACGAGCGAACCGCGCTTGGACCCCAGGAGCGTTACCTCGCTCTCCACGCCGACGTCGTCGTGACCGGTTCCGAGGAGGCGGCCGCACGGCTTGCAAGCACGCTCGGCCGCCGCGTCGGCGTGGCTCCAAACGACGCGGTTGCGTACGCCTCGCTCCACGCCGACGAGAAGCCACCGTCGCGCGTACTGCTGGGGGACGCGTGAAACCGCGCATCCTGTTTGCGTATCGATACGGCAACGTGGGCGGACCGGTGACCGTGTTGATGAACCGCTTCCAGACGTTCAGCCGCGAGTTCGACCTCCATGTCATGTTCATCAACGACTTCGGCGCCGTCGCCGCGTTCCCGCCCGGCGTTGCCCGCGCTGTGCCGTCGTTCGCCGATCAGGTGCGGCTCATGCGCGAGCTGGCTCCCGACTACGTCGTCGTGCTCGACTCCGGTTTCCTCACGGCGTGGGACGAGGCCGGTTCGCTCGGTCGCCTCGTCATCGAGGTGCACACCACGACCGCCAACCTCGAGTTCGTCACCAAGCTGTCGCCCGCACAACGAATTGATCTCGTCGTCACCGTGAGCGACTCGCTGAAGCGCACGCTCGTCGAACGCGGCGTCGAAACGATCGCCCCCGTCCGCGTCGTGCACAACTGCCTCACGGAGGAGTGGTTCGGCCCCCCTCCCGCAACCGCGCCGCGCGCCGACCCGTTGCTGTTGTGGATCGGCCGCTTCGAAGAGCACAAACGATGGTGGCGCTTCGCCGAGATCTGCGAAGGAATCGGAGCCGGCTTCACACCCCTCGTCGTCGGCAGCACGGTCGACTCTCGAGAGGACACTGCAACGTTCGCGGCGCGGTTGTTCGACGAGTCGCGCGCGTACCGGGCGTTGTGGCTGCCGCACGTGCGTCACGACCTCATGCCGAGAGTCTTCGCGGCGACGGCCGCCTCGCGCGGGGCGCTCGTCCTCACCACTCGCAACGAAGGCTTTCCGATGAACGTCGCCGAAGCGACGATGATGGGCTGCCCGGTAATCGCGCCGGCGGTCGGACCGTTGCCCGAGATGCTCCCCGCCGACGCGCTGTACGAGGACGACGACTGGGCCGCCGCGCACAAGCTCGTCGCTCGCGTGCTCGAAGACCCGTCGTTCGGCCCTGCTCTCGCCAGCCGTGCGCGCGAGATCGTCGAGCCCCTCGTGCGGCCGGAGCGCGCGCTCGCGGACTACGAGCAGGCTCTCTCCGATGCGTTGTGACGAACGCCTCTAGAAACCCGTGACCTTTACCGCGTCGAAGTACGCCGCCCCGGGCTGGTTGTACGCGTACACGTAGAGGTCGACGCCGTTGAACGGCTTCGGTGCGGCGAGGAGCTTCTCGGCGTAGAGCCAATCGTGCGGCGAGCGCAGCAGCGGCATCGCGACCTGGCTGGTGGTGCCGTCGAGGTTGCGGAACGTCAGCAGCACGTTGATCGGGCCCGCGTCGGCGCGCGTGCCCACGTTGCGGGTGAGCGCCGACAGGACCAGCCGGCGGCCGGCGTTCCCGGACAGGGCGATGCGCTGATACACGCCCTGGTAGCCGCTGCCGCTCAAGCGGAGCGCGGAAAGCGCGTCGGGCGCTCCGGTTGCGATGCCGTCGCCGGTGCCGAAGCTCGCGCCGTACTTCGTCCACGATCCCAGCGCGTTCTCGAAGCTTCCGTTGGAGACGAACGAGCGCGTCACGCGTACGTCGTCGAATCCCGCGGTGCCGGTCTGGCCGTCATAGCGCGCGATGATCGACGCACCGAAAAAGCTCTTGGGAGCGCGCACGACGAGCTCGCGGCGTGTCCAACCGTGATCGCTCGTCGGGAAGTCGAGCGAGAACGTGCTGTACGTGCCGTCGGTGTTGCGCAACGCCAGCTGCAACGCCGGTGCCGGGCCGGCGAGCGTGGCGCCCGTCGCGGTGTTCCATCCGCTGAGCACGAAGGTTTCGCTGCGCGCGCCGGAATATGGGAAGTACTGCGCGGCGCGCGTGTCGCCTCCGCCGGTGAGCTTGAGCCAGCGGATGCCGTCGCGCGCTCCACCGAGCACCGATCCGTCACCGGCGGAGAGCCCCGTCGGGGTCCACGACGTCATGCCGTCTTCGAACGACGGGTTCGCCGCGGGTGATTCGAGCAAGCGGACCGTATCGAAGAACGCCGTTCCCGGCTGGCTGGCGATCGACGCCGCGAGGTCGATGCGTGAGAACGGCTTCGACGCAACGAGGGAAGCTTCGTCGTACGACCACGAGTGCGGGCCGCGCGCGAACGGGATGCGCGTAACCGACGTCGTGCCGTCGGTGTACCGGATCGTTGCCGACAGCTCGATGGCGCCGCCGTTCGTCGCCGTCGACACCGAGCGCGACCAGCCGGAGAGCACGAACCTTCGCCCGGACGAACCCGCGAACGAAACAGCTTGCGTAACGCGCTTGGTGCCGTTCGTCAGCGCGAGCGACCACGTGCCGTCGAGGTGCGACGAGGTCGAAGCGCCGTCGCCGCGAACCAAGTTGCTCGGCGACCACCGCGACAGGCCCAGCTCGAACGACCCGTTGGTGAGCAGGTTCGGCGCGACGCTCGTCCACGGCGGAAGCACCGGGACGCGCACGGTGAACCACGAAGCGAGGCCGGTGACGCCGTCGTTCACGATGCGGAATTGCTCGGAGTAGTAGCCGGGCTTGAGCGACTCCGCGTGCAACGGCACGCGAAACTCTGCGATCTGTCCGGGCGCGACGCTCGACGCCGACGGGTTGCTGCGGTTGCGCACCACAGACGACGGCCGATACTGGCTCTGCCAGTCGTCGCCGTGGAAGAGACTCGCGCGGTTGACCGCGATACGCACGGTGCCGCCGACCGGCCACGCCACGTTGCCGCTGTTGCGCATCGCGACGGTCATCATTGCGCTCTGTCCTGCGACGACCGCGGGAGCCACCGGCGTTCCGTCCAGATCTCCTTTCCAGATCAGCACGCGGAACCAGCTGCTGCGCAAGCCGTTGACCCACGTGGGCCACGCGAACGCGCTCGAGAACGATCCACCCGACACCGTGACGGTCGCGGACGTGCCCACGATTTGCGTCTCGAGCACGCGTCCGCCCCAGTCGCCGTAGCCGTTGCGCTTGCTCACGCGCACGTCGACGAGGCGTCCGATCGACGGGTACTTGCGCTCGATGTCGGTGACGGTGAGCTTGCCGTTCCACACGTGCAGCGGCGATGCCGAGTCGGCCGGGTCCGGAACGGGAGAGAGATACGACACGCTGCCCGGCGCGGTGTAACCACCGGTCGAGGACGAGTACTCCGCGAGGATCGGCTTGCCGCCGCTGAGCAACACCTTGCCCGCGGTCGCGTCGACGGCGGCGTTCGACGTCGACGACTCCAGGCGGTTGATCGACGTGGAGGACACGCTCGACTTCGACGCGTATCCGCCGTACACCTGGCACGCGGTCGTGGAGCAGATGTCGTACAAGCTTCCGGCGGCGCGCGCGCGATCCTTCTTGTACGCGGTGTAGCTGCGCGCCGCGACGGACTGCGCCTTCAACTGCTCCGCGGGCCACGACGCGGGACTCTCGCGCGGAACGACGCCGTACAGGTACGCCTGCATCGAAAGCTCGTTGATCGCCCAAAGCGATCCCGCCGAGTTGCGCCGCGCTTCGAGGTTGCCGCGGTAGTAACGGACCGCGCCTGAGCCGAACACGAGCTGCAGTAACGCGGTGCTCGGGCGGAACACGATTTGCCCGGAGCTCGTTCGGATCGTTGCCCAAGGCCCGGTTGACGCGGTGGCGCGCTCGATCACGTACGCAGATCCGTTGTGACGCGCTCGCATGAACTTGTACGTCGCGTCGGACGTGGCGAGTTTCGTTGCGCCGCTCCACGCGGTGAACGCTGCGTCGCTCGTGACGACCACCGAGGAGGAGGTGTCGACGTGCGCGCGGATGGACTCGGTCGACGTGCGCGTGCCGATCGTGACCGAGGAGTAGTAGTGCGTGACGATCTGCGTCCAGGTCTTGCCCGAGTCGGCCATTCCCTTCGCGCCCCACTGGCCCATGCCGCGACCGTGCCCCCACCCGTGACCCTGCACGAGCACGACCGCATCGGCCGGAAGCGGCGTCGCTGCGGCATGCGCCGTGAACGGAAGCGCGCCGGCCGCGAGCGCCACGATCAACGCGAGCGCAACACCAAGCTTTCGATGGTTCCGCATGCTCTCCCCGAGGCAAGTAGACGGCGATCGATACCGTCAAATCCGACCTCGGCGCCCACGATCGCGATCTTGAGCAAACGGAGCTGCTCTGGCTTTAACACTTCTTAACAACGCTTAACATCGGTCACTCTTCTCACGAAAATCGTGCATGGTTCCAAGCGTGATCGAGACCTTTTGTCCCATTCGGCGTACGTGGGACGGGCGAAGAAGCTCGGGCTCACCAGGCCCGCATCTTCCTAGCTCCATCCGCCGCTGGGTGACGATCGGAGGAGCCGATCGAGAGGAGGACGGTATGAAACTTGTTCGGAGCCGTAACACGCGCCGGCTCGTGCTGGCGCTCTTGCTTGTGTGTGTCGCTGCGATGGCTGGCAGCTCGGCGCACGCGAGTCACGGATGGTGCGGTGACAGCATGGTCAACCTAACGCCAATGGGACCGAGCTGGAATGGCGTGGGCGTGAAGACCGGCGGCGCAAACGGTGGGATCATCAACGTGTGCTGGAGTTTTCTCGGCTCCGATCCAACCGCGCCTTGCGGAACGGGCAGCACTTGCAACGGCTTTCAAGTCGCGCAGGGAAGCGAGACCGGCACCATAGAGCTCAGGAATGGGAGCACAGCGACTCCCACCGTGAATCGGTACGGTGCAGCTATACACGTCGCGATGCCGGCGTGCCTGCAGGACTTCGCTGTTTATGCTGGGGGTACTACGCCGGTTATCGGACCGAACGATGTCGGAGTGTGTCCGACCGAATGATCACGATGCGTGTGGCGATGTGGCCACGAGCCGCATCGCCACACGCACGCACACGGGTTGCCCGCTCAACGAGAACTAGACCGGTATTGCGAGCTCGCGGCGGATCGATGCGCGGAAAACGATCAGCTGCTTCAGTCCCGTGAGCGAGAAACGAACGAGCCGCCACAAGCGCAACGTCGACGGGCCGTGCTCACGCGCCAGATGCTGCACCGGCACTTCGACCATGCGCATGCCGAGCGCGGCTGCGCCCAGCGAGATGAAGATCGACGGCGCGAGCGTATCGGCGGGGATGATCGGAGCCAGTCTCTCCCAGGCCGGGCGCGCGATGAGCTTGAACGGCACGTTGGCGTCGCGCAACCGTCGTCCCGCCAGCATCGAGGTGACGAAGCGAACGACGCGCGTGAGCAAGAGGCGATGGCGCGGGTCGTGCCGCTCGGCACGGTAGCCGAGCACGAGGTCCATCTCGTGCCGCCGTCCCCACAAGCTCCAGAAATCTCCCGCGACGAACTGGCGGTCGGAATCGATGTGGAAGATCCACTCTCCTCCGGCGCGGTCCATCGCCTGCCTCAACGTCGGTCCGTGACCGCGGTTCTCGCGCGCGTGCTCGACGACGATGCGCGAATCGGCCGCAGCGATGCCGTCGAGGATCGAGGGCGTAGCATCGGTGGAGGCGTCGTTCACGATGACGAGCTCGGCGTCCTCGAGCTTGTCCAGGATCTGCTCCTGGAGCTCCTCGACGACGCGCGCGATGACGGGCGCTTCGTTGTAGACCGGCATGACGACCGAAACGCGCTCGCTCACAATGACCACAGCTCCTCGGGGGCTCCCTTGACGATCGTGCGTGCCACGTCGATTCCCATCTTCACGGCGTGGTCCATGTTGCCGATCTCGTACTTCCACGAACCGAACCGGCCGCGCGAGTAGATGTTCCGCTCCATGAGCCACGGCTGCACGATGCGCAGCGCCTCGTCGCGACCCAGCGTCGGCACGGGATACGCGTACGAGATGTCGACGACGTGGGTGGACGCTACCGCAGGCTCTCCGTCGATCACGCCGGCGCGGCGCAACCCGTGCTCGACGCGATCTTCGATGTCCCGGCGCTCCTCGGGTTTTTCCGGGGAGTACGACGTCTCCGTCATGTACGAGGTGTAGCGAGCCACGTCACCGTTGGGGACGTTGGCGGGGGAATACTTCGCAAAGTTCGTCGCGCGATAGAACGGCGCGCGATCGTCGGGGAAGTACATCCACGACTTCGTATCGGTGAGCGGCGTCTCGTATCCCACGCCGACCATGTACACGCCGTTGTGCCGGAGCGTGGCCGCAGCTGCGCGAATCGCGTCTGGAGCATCCGTGATCGCGGCGACGAGCAAATCGACCGGCATCGTGGAGACGAGCACGTCGTACGACTCCGCGGCACCGTCGCGATAGCGAACGATGCGTCGCGTCGCGTCGATCTCCACGATCTCTCTCTCGTACGTGATGCGATCGCCGAGCTTGAGCGCGAGGCGGCGATAGATCTCGCCGGTTCCGCCGAGCATCGGGAACAGGAACGTGTTGTTCGGTCCCCATCCCAGGTCGTCTTCCTCGAGCAGGACGCTCTTGAGCGCGCGGCGGTAATCGACCACGCTGACGCGCTCCGCGATCCACGTCGACGACATCTGCTCCGCGGGCGTGGCCCAGACCTTGAAGTTGTAGGGACGCATGAAGTGACGCGTGATGCCGTCGCCGAACGTCGCTTGCATCCAGCTCGCGAAGTCCCGGCTCGCGTCGCCGCCGGGCGCTTCGATGAGCCCGAGCAAGCATTCGTGCGCGACCTCGCGCGGCAGGTACCGCAAGTTGTTCTGGAACGGATACGGAACCCAGGTGTCGCCGAAACGGATGTACGACGAGCGGTCGTGCTGGTACACGTCGTCGCCCATCACCTCGTCGAGCAGCACGTCGAACTCGCCGTAGTGGCTGAACACCACGTGCCCGCCGAGGTCCCAGGTGAAGCCGTTGGGATCGGTCGTCGACGAGGCGAGCCCGCCGGGCTTGCCGGTGCGCTCCGCGACGCGCCAGCGTTCGTAGCCGAGTCGCGTCAGCTCGCGCGCGCACGCCAGGCCGCACGGGCCTGCGCCGACGATGAGGATGTCTTGGTCACTCATGAGCCGCGCATAAACTACCAGGGTTTTTCGGCTGAAATCGGGCGCCTGGGCAAGCCGGCCGGTGACGCGTCACCAGAAGTTGTTGAACAGCGATTCGAGCACGATCGCCTGGGCGGCCGAGAAGGCGACCAGGGCGGCGACCACCGCGGGCCTCCTGCGGCCGGACCGCGTCTCCCACCGTGCCAGGGCGGTCCCCGCGGCCGCGGCGATGAACGGGTACGCGAACTGGCCGATGCGCTCGGTCTCCCCCGGGAAGATCTTGGTGAAGTTGGCCGCGAGGAGCGGCACGAACAATGCGACGAGATATCGCGGCCGTTCGAGCACCAGCTCCTTGAGCGACAGCGCCGCGATCGGCACCCCGGCGAACGTGAGCCACACTGCGACGTTTCCGAACAGCCAGTACCAGTACGTGCGCGGAACCTTCGGAACACGTTCGTAGCTCGCGGCGAACGAGGCGAACAGATCGAATCCCAGGACGACGCGCAGGAACACCAGCGTCAGCGCGCCGGCGACCGCGGCGACCGCCAACCGTCGCACGGCGTCGCGCGCCGGCGCGGAAAGGAACGCGTAGATGATCGCCGCCACCGCGACGAACCCCGCCGCGTATGTGAAGAACGACCCGATGCCGAGCGCGACGCCCGCGGCCGCAGCGACGCGATCGCTACCGGAGCGCCCGAGCCCCCACACCGCGAGCGCTCCTCCGAACCCGAGCACCGACGCGTACAGCGCGTCGAGCGACAAGAACACGAACACGGCCGGCGCGGCGGCGACTGCGAGCAGCATCGCCGCGTACGGACCCGCGCGCGGCTCTTCGGAGGTGCGCGACGCGATCATCCACGCCGCGGCGACGACGAGCGACGACAGCATCGCGATCACCAGCGCGCGCGGCACGACGGCGTCGCCGAACAACGCTTCGAGCCATGCCAGCAGTACGACGGGTCCGGGCGGGTGCGTCCGCGTGTGTACCGACGTGAGGTCGCCGCTGCGCAGCAGCGCGGGATGTTGCTGCGCGAACCCGCGCACGCCGAGGTCGTGTACCAAGCGCACGTCCACCTGGTAGTCGGCGGGAGAGGTGCGCTCGATGGGGTCGGTGAACGCGCCCGCGTCTCCGCCCATCGCCGTGCATGCCGCTGCGAACGCGAGCGTGAACCCGGCGATCGCCGGCACCAGCCAGCGCGGCTTGCTGGCGCCCATGCGCGCGACGAAAAAGGCACCGGCCGCGCCGAGCGCCGCGACGCCGATCGCGACCCATATCCACGCGTCGACCTCCGGCGCGTGACGGCCGTAGACCGGCGGGTAGTCCGAGAGGATGCTCTTCCGCGCGTACGGACGCACCGGGTAACGGCCACTTACGAAGTCGAACGCCGCAAGCCCGAACGCGGTGAGCGCGAGGGATGCGATCAGCAACGACGAGGAGTCTCGCCGCGCGAGGATCTTGCCTACCACAGCGTGCGGAACAGCGCTTCGAGCAAGACCGCTTGCAGCGCCGTGACGAGGACGAGCACGCCGACGACGCCGGGCCTTCTGCGCCGCAGTGCTTCCCAGCGCGTGAGCATCGCGCCGGCGGCGATCGCGGCGAACGCGTACACGAAGATCCACGTGCGCTCGGTCTCGCCGGGGAGGATCTTGGTGACGGAGCTCGGGATGATCCAGAAGATCATCATCGGCACGAACAGGAACAGCGCCCAGGGCGTGCGCTCACGCACGAGCTCGCGTATCCACGCCGCCGCGAGCGGAACGCCGGCGAACGTCATCCACGCGCCGTAGTTGCCGAGCATCCAGTATTTGTACGAGCGCTTGGATTCCCCGCCGCGCACCGAGTGCCCGGCGCGGTAGACCTCCAGCAAGTCGAACCCCAGCACGAGGCGCAGCGCGAGGAGCATCGCGAGGCCACCCGCGGCGGCGAGCCCGACGCGAATCGCCGCGTCGCGGATGCCGTGCTTGTACGCGGCCCAGAGCACGGCGAACGGCAGCACGAAGAACACGGCGTAGGTGAAGAACACGCCGGCGCCCACGGCGGCGCCGGCCGCGACCGCCGCCCAGCGTGGAGAGCGCGAATCGAGCCCCCACACGAGCAGCGCCGCGCACGACACGATGATCGTGCCGAAGACTGCGTCGAGCGACGTGAAGGCAAACATCAGAGGGCCCGGCGCCACGGCGAGGAGCATGACGGCATACGTCGCCGCGCGTTCCGACACGAGCGTGCGCGCGAGGAACCACGTCGGCACGAGCACGAGCGCGCTGAGGAGCGCGATGACGATCGCGCG